>JAFUBJ010000142.1 GCA_017460265.1 Atopobiaceae bacterium
ATGCCGATCTTCTCGCGAAGCCGATTGATGTTGACGCGGTCTGCCGCAAGGTCTTCTCCGTGAAACCAGATGTGTCCCGAATCAGGCGTCTCAAGCAGGTTCATGCAACGCAACAGCGTTGACTTGCCCGAGCCGGAGGCTCCGATGATGGTCACGACCTCGCCAGGGTTCACGGCAAAGTCGATGTCCTTGAGCACGAGATGGCTGCCAAACGACTTGCGCAACCCCTCAACGCGAATGAGCGGCTCTGAAACACTACCTTGCGTCACTGCTTCTCCTCCTCTTAGGACGCTTCTTGGCGTCAAGCGACTCGCTCGACGAGCCAGTGCCTGCCACCGTGCCCACCGTGGCGCTTCCATCGCTCGTGGAGAGCAAAGGCGCCGGCTCGACCGAAAGCCGCTTGGCAAAGCGCCCAAGCAGCCAGCTCGCCACCATGGTGAGGCACAAGTACACCACGGCAGCCACCGCGTACATCTCGACCTGCTTGAAGTAGATGCCCACGACCGTCTTGGTGGCAAACATGAGGTCAAACACACCAATGACGGAGAGCACCGACGAGTCCTTGATGTTGACGACGAGCTCGTTGGAGAGTGCGGGGATGGCGTTCTTGATGCCCTGTGGAAAGACGACCTTGATCATCGCCTGCCACTGAGAGAGACCGAGCGAGCGCGCAGCCTCGTTTTGGCCGGGATCGACCGCCTCGATGCCGCCGCGCAGGACCTCCATCATGTACGCCGTTGAGTTGAGCGAAATCGTGACCAGGCCGGCAACGAAGGTCGACCAGATGGCGCCAATCTCGCTCACGGTCATGCCCGTGCCCTTGAGCAGACCAAAGCCTGTGAAGTAGATGAGCATGCCCTGCACCATCATGGGCGTGCCACGCACGACCGTGGAATAGATCTTGGCAAAGAGAACGCCCGCCTTCTTGAAGAAGCGGACCGCGTCGTTGTCGGATCGGTCCACCGTCTGGATGCGCAGGAACACCAGCAAGATGGCCAGGAAGAACGCGATGAGCGTGCCGAAGACCGAAAGCCCCACGGTGGTGAGGACGCCCTGCATGATGATGCCATGACTCTTGTCCACCATGTAGACGATGGAGCTAAGGAATCCGGAGGGGTTCTTGTCCTGCGTAAGCGCAGTCGAGGTCACGCTGAGAAAGCCCATGACGGCACGATCGACGAAGAGAATGGCCGTTGCTGCCCACACGCCGTAGCTCAGCCAACGCACCACCGTCACCAGCGGCTTCTTGCAGAAGGGAGACTTTTCCTGATAGTCATTCTTGTACATGAGCTTGAGCGCGAGCGCAACGGCCGACAAGGCCAACCATCCCATGAGGAACCAGTAGAGGCAGACCTCAAACACATATGCCCCGCGCAAGAAGCTCATGTCCGAACGCCGCTGCATGGAGAACCAAATGCCAATGGCCGCCACAAACGACGTGCCCAAGAACACGTACCTGTGGTCCTCGGTGATAAAAGACTTGAGCTTGGCGATACGCTCCAACAAAGAAACCCTCCCCTGTGAAACAAGGATTGTGCCCGGACGAACAAGCGCGTGCCGAGGGCCTTGCCCCACGCGACACCCTTCTGAGCGTTCTATGCGAAGGGGTTCGCAGGGGACAAGGCCCTCGGCCTCTCACGTGTACGTTACTCTGGCTGACGCTCCACCGCGGCGGCCCAGATGGCCTGGCGATCGTCCTCGGAGATGCCCGCAAGAATCGTGTTCATCTGGGATACGATGTCATCGTTGCCCTTGGAGATGCCGATGTTGACGGGCACCTCCTCCGAGAAGCCCTTGCCCTCGTCAAAGATGATGCCCACGAGCTCGGGGTGGGACTCGGTGATGCTGGCGATGTTGCCCACATCGAAGGTGATGGCGTCGCAGGCACCGCTCAGCAGGTTGGAGATCTGGTCGGGAACCGTCGGAACGGGCGAGAGGTGGTTGACGCCCTCAATCTCGTCGATGACGGTATCAAGCAGCGTGTCCTTCTGGCCGAGCACGGCAGCGCCGGAGAAGTCCTGGATGGAGGTGGCATTCTCGTAGGCGGAGCCCTTCTGGACCATGAGGCCATAGGTGCCAACGTAATACGGCTCGGTGAAGTCAATGGACTCCTCGCGCTCGGGCGTGGCGGTCATGCCTGCGATGATGACGTCAATCTGGCCCTGGCCAAGTGCCTCGATGAGGCCGTCCCACTCGAGCTTGACCGCAACCGGCGTAAGACCCAGGCCCTCGGCCACGGTCTTGGCAATCTGCACGTCATAGCCATCAGCAAAGGCGCCAGAGACGTTCTCGATGGGAATGGTGAACTCAGACTCGGCCGTCGCCTGCCAGTTGTAGGGAGCGTAGGCAGCCTCCATGCCGACGCGCAGCGTGCCGTCTGCGGCAAAGGTCGTTTCGGTAGCGCCCTCGGCAGACGCGTCATCGCCGGAGTTGTCCTGGGCGGCGGGCCCGCAGGCGGTCAGCGCAGCAAGGCTCAGCGCGGTCATACCCGAAAGCTTGAGGAAGCCACGGCGGTTGGTTGATGCTGTTGCAAAAGAACGGGTGTCACTCATGGCGAATCCTCTCTCCCTTGGTGCCGTAAGACCCCTTTCGCGCTCCGCAACCGAACGGGACCCATTCCCGCTCCCCTTGCAACCTAATGCGTGAAAGTTACGTGCGCAGAGTTGATGCTAGGCCAAGCGCACGTCTTTTCCGCGCTTAACCAGCACAAGGAAACGAATCGTTCATGCTCGAAAGCATCAAAAAAGCCGTTCTGCCGGAAGGACCCATCCCCTCCTGGCAGAACGGCCTTTTGCGTCGCTTTACCTGGCAGGCCAGGCGCCGCTCACGACGGGCGCTTCGCTGCTACTCCATTCGCCAAGCTTGGCATTGGGGGCGGCATCAAGCGTAAGCGGCGCCGTCACTCCAGCACGAAGGTTTCGCAGCGCAACGAGAGCAATCATGGCGCCGTTGTCCCCGCAGACCACCATGGGGGGAACGGTCACGCGCACCCCCATCTTGCCAAAGCGCTTTTGGTAGGCTTCGCGCAGCGCGGGGTTTGCCGCAACGCCTCCCCCCACGCAGAAGTCCTGGACACCCGTCTCGTCAACTGCCGTGGCGGCCTTCGCGACCTGCACGTCCACGACCGCCGCCTGGAAAGATGCCGCAAGGTCGGGCACGTTGATGGGCCGTCCGGCGCGGTTCTCGCCCTCGATGTAAGTGATGACGGCTGTCTTGAGTCCGCTCAGCGAGAAGCGGTAGTCATGGCTGTGCAGCATGGCGCGCGGGAAGGCGATGGCCTTCGGGTTGCCTTGCGCCGCCAGACGGCTGATGACAGGACCGCCGGGATAGCCCAGCCCCAGAGCCTTGGCCACCTTGTCGAAGGCCTCGCCCACCGCATCGTCGATGGTCTGGCCCATGACCTCGTAGTCTCCCCAGTCACGCACGTAGACCAGCATGGTGTTGCCACCGCTCACAAGGCTTGCCACAAAGGGCGGCTTGAGGTCGGGCGTCTCAAAGAGGTTTGCCATGAGGTGGCCCTCAAGATGGTGCACCGGCACAAGCGGAAGACCCGTCGCCGCACAGAGTCCCTTGGCAAAGGCTACGCCCACGACGAGTGCGCCAACTAGGCCCGGCCCCGCCGTCACGCCAATGGCGGACAGGTCAGAGGGGGTAAGGGTGCCTGTCCCAAAGAACGCGCCCGCCTTTGCGAGGGTCTCTTCGAAGACGCCGACAATCGCCTCGGTGTGCTTGCGGCTCGCAATCTCGGGCACGACACCGCCAAAGCGCGCGTGGAAGTCAATCTGCGTGGCGACAACGTTGGATATGACCTCGCCATCGCCTTTGATGATAGCCATGGCCGTCTCGTCACAGCTGCTTTCGATGGCCAGGACGAGGGGACCCGCATCACTGATTGACTGGGTCACCTCCTGGGTACGCGCCTTGGGCACGATGGGCCAGGGGCGGACCGACGCGCGCGGCTCTGGACGCTCGCCCGTCTTGTCAGTATCGAGCGCAAGGGGCAGGCGTGCGGTCATGACGAGCGCATCGTTTCCTTTGCCGTAGTAATTCTTGCGAAGGCCAACCTGCTCGAAGCCAGCGCTTTCGTAGAGCCCGCGCGCTGCAGTGTTTCCCTCGTGAACCTCCAGCGTGATCTCGGACGCGCCGAGCATCTGCCCATCGTAGGCAAGACGCGCAAGCAGGCGGCTCCCGATGCCCTCGTGCCGACGGTCGTCCTTGACGGCGATGTCCATCACCTCGAGGCAATCCCCTGCCAGCATGCCCCCGGCAAAGCCGATCACCTCTCCCTGGTCGTGGGCAACCCACCAGGTGCGTCCGTGAGAGCTCAACTCGTCGTAGAAAAGCTTCTCGGACCACGCCTCGTGGACACCGCCCGCAAAGGCGTCCGCCTCAAGGGAGGCAACCTGCGCAATGTCGTTGACCGACATGGGGCGAAGCTGGGTGTGAATGCCCGAAAGGCCCTCATAGACACCCGTGGTGGTCGCGCTCTCAGGCTGTGCAAGCCCGAGCCGCTGGCGCTCGTTCTCCTCCGCGTCGGAGAGGCGCGTGTAGATGGGGAGAACGAGGGCCGGGTCGCCGTTTTCGTAGGGATCGTAGCGGTCGGGAGACGCCGCAGCCCGAAGGAGGCCTTCTGAGCACGGGTGCCACGCGGCTTCGTCCACAAAGTTTGAGAAGCCCGCCTCCTCAAACTTGGCGCGATACTTCTTGAGGCCATCGCCCGTGATGACAAGGTCATCACGGTCGGCGCGGGCAGCCCACTCGTCCACGCAGGCCTGCGCCTTGATGACCGTCTCTGTGGAGAAGGTCCGCATGGGGCCCTCGTCGTCCAGAACGTAGATGCCTGGATACACCTCTCCACGCATGGCGTCGCCCGCTACGCCAAGAAGACCGCGCTGGCCGTGCAGCCACGCATTCCAGGCAGCCGCATCAAGCGTTGACGTGCCGTGAAGCGGCAGGCCAAGCCCACACGCAACGCCCTTTGCCGTGGCGATGCCGATGCGTACACCCGTAAACGATCCAGGACCACGCCCGACCAGCACGGCGTCAAGGTCTGCCATGGAATGGCCCGAGCGTGCAAGGCAATCAAGGGCCGTGGATGTCAGCTCGACGTTGGTTTGGCGACGGCAGAGGTGGTCACCCGACGCAAGAACCTCGATGTCTGCGGACAAGCCGTCTGCAGACGGCATCCAGCGAGCCACGGCACAGGCAAGCATGTCGGTGGAGGTGTCCATCGCAAGGACGAGCAGGGGCTCGTTAGGAGCAGCTTCGATCATGGCGATTCCCATCACGTAAGAAATGTGCAGCTACTTAGTGTAGCTGTTGGATGGGCGCTGGGCACAAGTGCGCCGTTTTGACACAAGCCAGCCAACTCCGCCCAATCCGACAGCAACTGCCCGGAATTGTCGGATTCAGCTTTTACTTCAATCAGACTCTGCAGACGCTACGCATTCTGCCTGAAGGCATTTGCCGTAGAGCCAGGTGCCGCCCCGCCCTTCTCCACAAGCCTGATCTCGATGCCCTCAAGCCTGTAGGAGTATCCAGCCGTACCGGACTGCGCACCATTCTTTGCCCAGCCCATCCAGCCGATGTTCTGGCAATGGACTCGGTACCAGACGTCGAAGTGCTTGGCCATCTCTCCCGTCAGCTCAATCTGAATGGCCTCAAGCCGCTTGGACTCGCCCGAGGTGCCGCTCATGGCACCGTCACTCTTCCATCCCTGCCATCCATAATCCTGGACGTGGGTGCGGTATCTAATTGACCCTGCATATTGGGGGGAAGCAAGCTTGATTTCTATCCCCTCGAGCCTTAGGCTGCGGCCCGACGTACCTGCCATCGCACCGTCGCCCACCCAGTTCTGCCATCCATCGTTTTGCACATGCGTACGATACTGCACCGCCTGTTGACTAAACGCTGCGCCGACTGCCTGAGTGACGCCCCCGAAGGTCTTGCCTGGAGCAGCGGACCCCTTTTTGATCAGCAGCACCTGTATGGCCTCGAGCCGATAGGAATAGGTCGCCGTGCCAGCCTGCTGGCCGTTCTTTGCCCAGCCCATCCATCCAAAGTTCTGTGCATGCACACGGTAGTACACGTCATAGTGCTTGGCTAGCTCTCCTGTAAGCTCAATCCGAATCGCCTCCAGCCTGAGCGAACGCCCGCTGGTGCCTGACATCTCGCCATCGGCGACCCAATCCTGCCATCCGATGTTCTGAACGTGCGTGCAGTAGCGGATGCCTCCCTTGTAAGGCATGTTGCCGAGCTTGATGTTGATTCCCTCAAGTCTCAGGCTGCGCCCACTCGTGCCAGCAACAGCGCCATCGGCCTTCCAGGTCTGCCAGCCGTCGTTCTGGACGTGAGTGCGATACGAAACCGTCGCTTCCTTCGAGTCAGGAACGTCCTCGGGCTCATCCACATGCGAGGTTACATACCAGTACTGCACGATGTTGTTGGCGCGCACGTTGTTGGCCGCACTGCTCAACTTCCTACGGTTTCCGTAAGCGGGGTCGGCACAATACAGCGCACCGTTGGTGTAATCGGTAAGAAGCACGGCATGCGAGTAGTTATAGATGACCACTCCCTCGGGGTGCTCTTCGAGCAGCTTGATGAGCGTTGCCTCGCTTGAGGACCTGAGCGAGGAGCAGGCAACAGAGATGCCTTGGTAAGTGAACGACCAACGCAAGCCTTGATTGGTCCATGCCACGGACTTCACGCTCGACTCGGTGATTGACCTCCAGGAGGGAGAGCCATTGAGGATGGCGGCCCGGCGCAGCATCATGACGGCCGAGTCAAGCGTGCACCATCCCGAGCTTGACTGCTTGATCCATATGTCACTGTTGAGCAGGTCTTGCGGTGTAGCCTGCGGCTCCAGCACCAGCGGCACAGCTTCGGTCTCTGGGTCATCTTCTCTGGTTGTCGCAGGCTCATCCGTCACGCCGCCCTGATGTGACGCGGCATCTGCATCTTCCTCGCCATTATCGGAGGGGATCGCCGTCAGCGGCTGAGGCGCTTCCTCTTCAGGAAAAACCTCGGGGCTAGACGATTCCTGCCCTTCGGCTTCCCCGCCCTCCTCAGCACTGGAATCCGAGGCCTCCAGGTCCGAAGCAGATTCCCCGAAGACACTGGCCTCGTCTTCCAAAACCTCTTGTTCAGCAAAAGCCTCAAGCCCGGAGACATCGTCAGCAAAGGCAATGCGTGGGGCCTGGATGGCAAATAGAGGCAGAACAAGGGCCAGCAATGACGCAAAAAGAATGCCCGATCGTCTCATCATGTCTCCCGTATCACAGCAGGTAGAAACACGATTGTATAAGAAAGGGACAGGTTTTAGCGAATCGAATCCATCGTCACGCAGTCATCTGAACACATCTCGCACAAATGTGGTGCGCCAGCTATCGCGTTGTGCGGTGATCTTGCAGATTGCGAAGATAGCCTTGGAACTCCTTCGAGCAGTCAGGGCTTGAGCTCTGGTAGTCCTTATGCTGAAGAATGGTACAGGGATATCCATAGTACGCATCAATGTAGGCGATGAGGGAGTCAAGCGCATCGAGCTGTGCCTTTGGATAGTCACTACCATCGATGACATGTTCAATCTCAATGCCGATGGAGCACTGGTTCATGGCGCTTCCGTTGTTGCAGTACTTCACCACGCCGTATTTGCTGTCCAATGCGGCGTAGGTCGGCGAACCCGCGTGGTAGCCAATCTGGTTCATGTCTATGTACTGCCTGATGGAGCCATCCTGCTTGATCATGAACTGCACACTCACGCCGCCGCGACTGCGCCAGAGGCCCTGCCAGTAGTCGAAGTCGCGAATCTCGGTGGTGTCGTGCAAAACAATGCATCGCTGGTAAAGCGGAGACTTATATCCATGCTCCAGGTCACGCACACGCTTTACGGTCAATCCAGCAGGCTTTGGAACGCTCGCGTCGACCGCGGCCCCGCGATATGCGCGTCCAGCATTGCTCGGTGCAGCTCCGCCCTTTGCAACCAGCTGCACCTGAAGCGCCTCGACGCGCAAGCCAAGTCCGATCGTTCCCGAGGAAGCACCGTTCTTGGCCCATGTCATCCAGCCGATTCCCTGTACATGAGCTCGATAGTAGATGTCGTACTTCGATGCAACGTCGCTGGCGAGCTTAATCTTTACGGCCTCGACCTGTTTTGAGCGCCCTACCGTTCCGGCAAGCTCTCCATCTACCTTCCAGTCCTGCCAGCCAATATCCTGCACGTGTGCCTGATATTGGATGCTCCCGGAGATACCGGAATCGTCCAGCGAAAGACGTATGGCCTCCATACGAAGCGCCCTGCCCGTGGTACCGCAGGTCTGACCATTGCCTACCGAAGCCTGCCACCCGATGTTCTGGACGTGAGCCGACACCTTGAGGCCCAAGTCGCCAAAATAGGCATAGGACACATCGGAGGATCCGATGCCAGAAGGGGTCTCTCCCTTTGGGGCAAGCCGAATCTGCAGGGACTCCATGCGCAGAGAATGCCCGGAGCTGCCCGCATACTCGCCGTTTTTTGCCCAAGCCATCCAGCCGACGTTTTGTACATGCACGCGATACCACACGTCATACTGGTCTGCCACCGCTCCATAGAGACGAAGCTGGAAGGCCTCCACACGAAGCGAGCGGCCTTGGGTGCCTCCCATTGCACCGTCTTTGGACCATCCTTGCCAGCCAATGTTTTGCACGTGCATGCGGTATTCGATGCCCCCAGAAGGGATATCTGTACCCACGAGCTTAATGCGGATGCCCTCAACACGAAGAGATCTTCCCGTCGTGCCTGCAAGGGCGCCGTCGCGCACATATGACTGCCAACCGACGTTTTGGACATGAGCCTGATAGGTTACCGAAGGCTTCGTCGCTTGGGGAGTCAGCTCCACCTCTTCCGATTCCGAAGGCTCGCTTGCCCCGACTTCGCTGACTTCGGCTGCTGCAGGCCCTACCTCAGAGGGATTCTCTCCTACCGGCTCGTCGTCTGCCGCGCCTTCATCATCGCCCTTTTCAACCGCAGCATCATTTGAAGAGGGCTCCTCTTCTAGCTCGCCAAGCTCTCCCTCTTCTGGCAGCTCTCCATCGAGCACTTCGCCATCGTCGGCCAAGGTGTTGCCCTGTGATTGCTCAAGAGCCGCTTCGGAATAACCAGATCCCTCGTCTAGGACCTCTTCCGCATGCGCTGGAACTGCAAGCATGCAAGAGACTATCAAGACTGCGGCAAAAAGCGCCACTGCAACCCTACGCATGAGAACCTCCTTGAGCAAAGCGCCTGAATCTATCCCAGCTTGACGTTGCCCAGCCATCCCCATTTGACGGGAACGACCTGCCCATAGTAGTTAATCCACTCATTAAGGCGCATCTTGCGGATGTAGCCCACGTTGTCCATGACCCAACCATCGCCCACGTAGACGGCAACGTGCCCGTAGAGACTGCCCGCATACGTCCTGTTATGCGTGCTGACGGCAACTATCATTCCCACCTTGAGGTCGGAGCGGTTGGATGACTTGCAGTATGCGTAATACTGATCGCAGGCATTCATGCCGTAATATCTGCCAACTCCGCCTGCCTCGCCAACCTGGCTGATCCAATGCGCACAAAGGCCCGACCCTGGGGAAGGCACCCGTCCGGCCGCGGAGACGACCTTCTTTTGCCGGGCGTTCGCGTCGCTCAGGAGCTGGCCGACATTCTTTGAGCCTTTATCGACATACGGAGTCGACGTGTCTCCCTGCGAGGCCCCCTTTGGCAGAACCTTGACCTGAATCCCCCTGATGGGGCTGCTGTAGTCGGCGGTGCCCGCGTTCGAGCCGTTGCGAGCCCAGCTCAGCCAGCCAAAGCCGTCGACGTAGGTGCGGTAGTACACGTCGTAGTACGTGGCGAGGGCTCCCGTAAGCTCAAAGCGAACCGCCTCGATGCCCTTGTCCTTTGTCGTCGTCCTGCCCTTTGGCGTCATGTCGCTGCCCACAGAGACGCCGTCAGCGGCGGCGCGTTGCCAGCCAGTTCCAGACACGGATGCGCTGTAGGTGAGGCCACCCGACAGCCCGGCATCCTCGGGGATGATCACGTTTGCCTTGAGCTGCTCGATCGCGAGGGAACCACCGCCGTTTCCTGCGGTTGCCCCATTTGTTTTGCGCGCCTGCCAGTCCTGACCCTCGACATCGACGGAATAGACGACGTCAATGCTGCCCAGGTGACTGACACCGCCCGTACTTGGGGCCGAGGGGTCTCCCTTGCGGACCACCTTGACCTGCATGGCCTCGATGCGCCTGCTCATGCCCGTCGTGCCGGCAATGCCGCCGTTCTTGGTCCAGCCAAGCCAGCCATAGTTCTCCACGTGGGCGCGATAATACACGTCATAGAGCTGGGCCATCTCGCCCGTCAGGCGGAACTTAACGGCCTCGACGCGCAGGGAGCGTCCGGTCGTGCCCGCGACCTTGCCGTTGGAGACCTCTCCCTGCCAGCCGATGTTTTGCACGTGGGCCTGATAGGCAATGCCTCCCGAGACCTCATTGCCGCTCAGCGTGGCCTTGAACGCCTCCATACGAAGGCCGCGACCCGTCGTGCCTGCAGTATCTCCAAAGCGCTTGCCCTCCTGCCATCCAACGTTTTGGCAGTGAGTCGAGATGATGGCGGTCGTGCCGTCGATGAACGCCTCGCTGCGGACCGAGCCGTTTGCAGAGGGGGCGGCGTCACCTTTCTTGCGCAGGACGACCTGAATGGCCTCGACGCGCAGAGAGCGCCCGCTGCTGCCTGCCGACTCGCCGTTTTTTGCCCAGGAAAGCCAGCCATAGTTCTGCACGTGGGCGCGGTAATAGATGTCATACTGTTCGGCAGCCTCACCATAGAGCTCGAGCTTGACTGCCTCGACGCGCAGAGAGCGCCCCGTCGTTCCAGTCTGGGCGCCGTCCTTTACCCAGTCCTGCCAGCCGATGTTTTGGACGTGGGAACGATATCGTATGCCATCGACTCGCTTGCCCTTTGCGTCTAGGAGCTCGAACGTCATGCCCTCAACACGTAGCGACTTGCCTGACGTACCGGCTGTCTTGCCGTCCTTTACCGCTTTCTGCCAACCAACATTCTGTACATGTGCCTTATAGGACACCGAGGAAACCTGCGGCTTATTGGCCTGATCCTCTTTCTTATCATCAGCCTTCTCTTCCGACTGCTCCTCAAGCGTTGCCTCGGCGTCGGATACCTGCAACTCTGCCTCATCCTCGCCCGTTACGGCTTCGCCGTCTTGCTCGGGAAGCTGCTCTTCTTGGACTTCGGGTTCTTCGGTCTGGGAGGCATCGCTTTCGTCGGCTGTCTGATCTGTGGGGAGAGGCTCTTCCGAGGGCTCGACCTCTTCGGAAGCTACAGGATCCAAATCCTCAACAACCAACGCCTCTTCGTTTGGCAGCTCCTCTGGCATCGCCTCGTCTGCTACCGCCGAAACGGGACAGACGAGGGAAAGGACCATGCTGAAGGTGACGATCGCAGAGAGAAGGGTAGTTTTGATGCGTTTTGGCATGTGGCGCTCCTTATTTCGCGTGCCCTACCAGTGTAGCGGGGATGCAAAGAAATGGCTGGTTAAATGTCATCTCTTCGCCCTCTTTACGATAGGCACATGCGCCACAGAACCCGCTAACGCTGACGGAAGGGCTGGGTTGTGTTCTGCTTGATGCCCATGTACGTTCCCGCAGGCGCCGGACGGCCCTTTGACACCAGCACGATCTGGATGCCCTCCAGCCGGTACGAAAAGCCGGCGCTTCCCGCCTGCCCGCCATTCTTTGCCCAACCCATCCAGCCGATGTTCTGGCAATGCACGCGGTAGTACACGTCGTAACGCTTAGACATCTCGCCCGTCAGGCGAATCTGGATCCCCTCAAGACGCAGACTCCTGCCAGACGTGCCGCTCATTGCGCCGTTCTTCACGTAGTTCTGCCAGCCGATGTTCTGGACATGGGTGCGATACTCGATGCCTCCGGATACGGGCATGTTCGAAAGGTTGATGTTAATGCCCTCCAGACGGAGACTTCTTCCGCTCGTCCCAGACATCGCGCCGTCCTTCACATATCCCTGCCAACCCACGTTCTGGACATGGGTGCGATACGAGACAGACGGTGACAGGATCTTGAACGTCACGGTCTTTGAGCCGCCGTACACACCGGTACCCGTGATGACCACGGTCGCCGTGCCTGCTCTCACGTTGTTCTTGTACGAAAGCGTATAGTCCGTACCCGCCTTGAGGGTCGCTCCCCCGAGCTTCACCACTGGCTTGGGTGTCACCGCCGCGCCCGTATAAGCCTGGTTCGCAATGGTTGCCACCGTCGCGTTAGCCAGGCTCTTTTGGATAATCCTGAACGTGACGGTTCGCGATCCCGTGTAGTTGCCCTTGCCCGCGATGGTCACCAGAGCGCTGCCGGGACCAACATTGTCCTTGTAGGTAATCGTGTAGTCAGTATTGCGGGTTAGGATTGTGGAGCCCACCTTGACCGTGGGTGCGGGCGTCAGCGCAGAGCCCATATAGGACTGGTCCGCAATCGCCGAAACCGTTGCGCCATCAAGAGACCTTGCCGCGATGACAAACGTTCCGCTCGCCGTACCCTCGTAGTCGCCCTTGCCCGTCACGCTTACCGTCGCGGTCCCCACGTTGACGTTGTTCTTCCAGGCACTGATGACGTAGTCCGTGCCGGACTTGAGCGTCGTGCCGTCAAGCTTCACGGTCACAGACGGCGTATGGGCGCTGCCGGTATAGGTCTGCTTTGACGCCGTGACTGTCGCACTCGCGATGCTCTTCTTTGGCTGCGGCACGTCCTCATGGCTGGAATCCTCGCCACCGCCTTCCTGGCCGCCGCCTTCGCTTCCGCCTCCGTCCCTGCCCGTGTCGTACTTTGTGGCGCTGAGCGTCAGCTCGGCAGTGGTGTAGAACCCGCTGGAGTCGCTGTCGTAGGCATACTTGATCGTTCCCCCATTGGGTCTGAACGTATATCCGACCGCCACGCTTCCCGACACGTATGGTGCAATAAACAGCAGGTTGCTGGCTCCAATGGTGCCCGTATCGCAGTTGGTGAGGTCCACAAGGTAGTTCTTGCCATCGGGCATTCTCACGACATTCCACATGTGGCTTCCGGCGCCCGTACCCCCGGTCATGGTTCCCGTGACCAGACGGCACTCGACACCGTCAATCCCCGCGAGGTCGCACAGGTACTTGAATGCCTTGGCGTAACCCTCGCACACCACGTTGGTCGAGCTGTCACCGTCAAAGACGTTGATCAGCTGCCAGGGGTCCTTGGAGGTAGCATTTCCCCGTGCGGCAGCATAGTCATATGAGACCAACGCACAAATCCGTGCACGGAAATACTCGAGCCGATCGTATGCGGACATGCTCGCGCTATCTGCCACGATCTGCTTTGCGGTTGCCACGGCCTTCTCTACGCGCGATCCCGTCGAGGGATTCATCTGGTAGGTGCCCGTGGCATATCCCTTGGCGACGGCAAACTGCACGGTCATGTCACCGCGAAGGTGGAGTGACCACTGACCGCCCTTGTAGCTCGCACCAAAGTCGCTCGCGCCGTAGAGCACACCCGCGGACTTGTCAAACCAGTACAGGTCATACGGGCAGTCCATCGCAAGCGCAAGGAGAATGGAGTCGAAGTCAGGAAAGATATGGTCGTAAAGCGCGTCGATGGCCTCGTCAGAGATGCCCGTACCATCGGCGGTCAAGATGGACGAGATACCCAGATCCGCTGCGGTCCACGACGCCTTGTCAGAGCCTACAATCACGCTGGCAGGCACGTCAAACACCGTAGACGTGCGCTTTCCTGACGCGACTTCGGAAATGTAGCCCCTCAGAAGATCGTAGACGTCGGCATCAGTCCCACTGGGACGCGATTGGGCGGTGAGGACCAGCCCGTTCGAGGGAATCTCGTCGTTCATGCGCTGCTCAACATAGCCGTCAAGCAGATCGTCTCCGGAATCGTCAGCAAACGTGATGCTGCGAAGCGGGGCGCTTCCAAAGAGTTCGGTCGCCTCTTCAGCCTGTGCTGCCATCTCGATGGCCTCCGCATCGGCATCCGCGGACTCGGCCGGCCCCTCCAACACCTGCTCCTCCTCTGGGGCAGACGTCTCCTCCGTGATCGGCCCCTCCTCTGAAGCAGATGCGACTTCGGCAACGGATGCCTCTTCGGCAACCACCTCGCTGACGTCAGCGAATGCTGTGACAGGAGAAATCGGAACCAGCCCAAGAACGAGCGAAACAGAGAGAATGGCGGCGAGGACGCTTCGGGAGATGCGCATGCTAACCTCCAGCGGGAATTGCATTTCACATGAGCATTTTGTTAGTGTAACGCAAGCGACCTGTGCGCATACAGCTCAGTACGTCATAAGACCATCATAAGAACCTGTTCTCGCGTCGCCTGAATTGCTCCTTGACCGCGCAATGGGTCATTTGCCCGGCCCGAATCGACCCATTCGGCGTGAGGGAGGCCTATCTCAACGCCGCCGCAATCTCTTCTCCGCGTTCATCATGCGCAACCAGACGCACCTCACGAGGGGGCTCCTCGCCAACCGCAGCCTGGTCATCAAGCCGCGAGAGATACACGTCAAGCCGTTCGTCGCCAATCTCGTCGGCAAACTGCTCGCCCCACTCGATGACGCACACCCCGTCGCCACCAAGCAGGTCAAAAAGGCCCGTGTCCTCAAGCTGGTCAGCATCTTCCAGGCGGTAGAGGTCAAAGTGGTAGAGCGGCATCTGGGCGCCCTCATACACCATGAGGATGTTGAACGTGGGGCTCGTCACGTCGTCCTCAACGCCCATCGCGGCAGCGATGCCCTTGGTAAGCTGCGTCTTTCCCGCCCCAAGGTCTCCGGTCAACACCAGCACGTCACCCTCGCGCAAAAGCGCGCCAAGACGTTGCCCCAGCTCGATGGTCTCTTCCTGAGACCGTGTCACAAACGCCATGGCTACTGGACCTCCCCCGCCTCGACGGGATGCTCGAGAAGCCACTGCCCAAGCATCCGCATGTCCGCCTCAAGCAAGGGCAGCCAGTCCTGGTGGTAGATGGTTGCCGCCGGATGGAACGTGGGCATCACCACAAAATGGCCCGTCTGGTGGAAGCGTCCGCGCAGCTTGGTTACGCCCTGCTCGGTTCGCAGCACAAACTGCGTGGCAAAGTTGCCCAGGCATACGATGACGTCGGGCCAGATGGAACGAATCTGCTCGCGCAAAAATGGGGAACACGCTTCGATCTCTTCCGGGCGAGGGTTGCGGTTTGAGGGAGGGCGGCACTTGATGACATTGGCGATGTAAATGTCTTCGCGCCGCAGGCCAGCCAGCCCCAAAAGCCCATTGAGCTTCTGACCCGCAGCCCCCACGAACGGCTCACCCTGGAGGTCTTCGTTTCTTCCGGGCCCCTCTCCAATGAACATGACGCGAGCGTGGGGGTTGCCCACGCCAAACACCAGGTTTGTGCGCGTCTGGCCCAAGGGGCAAAGCTGGCAGTTTCCGAGCACGTCACGTATTTCCTCGAGGGTGACCTCACGCGGCTTCTGGTGCTCGTGCCCAGGTATGTGCATGACTCCCATGACGCCCTCCGAATCGGCAAGCGATGGACGCTCGCGTCGCGGCCTAGACATACACCTTCTCCAAGCGCATGCCAAAGTTGCAGGTAACCTCGTAGTTAATGGTGTTGCGAAGCCCCGCGATTTCGTCGGCGGTAATCTCCTCGTTGCCATCGCGGCCCATGATGGTCACTACGTCGCCAATCTCTGCGGGACGCGCGGCGCGGTACCCCCTCGGCCCATCAGGCTCAATGGCCACCATGAACTGGTCCATGCAGATGCGCCCCGCCTGGCGCGCACGAACGCCGTTGACAATAACGTCCATGTTGTCGGAAAGGGAGCGCGCCAGGCCATCGGCATAGCCGATGGGGACCGTGGCGATCTGCACCCCCTGCTTGGGCACGCGGTATTGCATGCCGTAGCTCACGCCCGCCCCCACAGGCGGCCACACCACGCGCGTCACGCGCCCGCGCACGCTCATGACTGGGGAAAGTGAAATGAGCCCACGCGTGCTGTCCGCAGGGTGCAGGCCGTACAGGCCGATTCCCGCACGGCACATGTCAAACTGCGCGCGCGGGTGCAAGATCATGCCTGGCGTGTTGTCGCAGTGAACAAGCCCGGTCTCCATACCAGCGTCGTGAATGGCCGTCACGGCCTCAACAAAGCGATTTGCCTGCAGCTGGAAGTCCCAGCCGTCTACCTCGTCGGCCGTGGCAAAGTGCGTGAAGGTGCCGGCACACGACAGCCCGCGGTGAAAGTCCAGCCCGTGACGAAACTCGACGACGTCGACGGGCAGCACCCCTATGCGCGTCATGCCCGAGTCTATGGCAAGGTGATAGCTTCCCACCTTGCCCGCCTCGGCAGCTCGCTCGCCATAGGCGAGGCCAAAATTGAAGTTATAGATGGAGGGCATGATGTCATATTCGATCAAGGTGTCGATTGCCGCATCGGGGCATTCATTGAGCATGAGGATAGGCCACTCAATGCCCGCCTTCCTCAGCTCGACGCCCTCCGCGACCGTTGCGACCGCAAACTGGTCTGCACCCGCCTGATGCATTGCCTTGGCGCAAGCCACCGCTCCGTGCCCATAGGCATCCGCCTTGACGGCGCACATGAGCTTGACTCCCCTGCCAAGACACTTCTTGAGCGCCCGCACGTTGTTCTTGACGGCGCCCAAATCGATCTCGACCCATGCCCAGCGATCATCCGGGCTCTTGACCAATGCCATGGCCCACTCCCCCATGCCTTTGCCACTATCCCTGGAGCGCCAACTCCGGGAAAGA
>JAFUBJ010000012.1 GCA_017460265.1 Atopobiaceae bacterium
GCAAAACTCGGAAAGAGACGGCATGGCTCCCCCTTTCTTCCGGCAGGCATACTGCCTGATCCTGATTCAAGCTTAGAAAGAGCCGTTTATTAATTGGTTGTAAAGACGTGAATCCGTGTGACAGGAGCGTAAACTCGCCGCCCCTCGGCAGCCGTCAAGGCGCTTTCGGAGTGACCGCCGGACGCAAATGAGCGAAGATCGGCATAGAAAGAAACGCTATCATCTGGGAGGAACAAATGCCACGCATCGTGCTCGTCGAAGATGACAAATCACTACGCATGGCCCGTGAGTGTGCCCTGACGCACGCGGGCTATGAGGTGACGCCTGCCTCTGACGGAAGCTCGGCACTCGAATACGCCCGCGTCATCAACCCTGACCTCGTGTTGCTCGACATCCTTCTTCCAAAGCTGTCGGGCATCGACGTGGCAAAGACCCTTAGGGCTTCTGGCAACACCGTCCCCATCATCATGCTTACCGCCCTTGACCAAGACAGCGACAAGGTCGCAGGCCTCGATGCAGGGGCAGACGACTATGTGACCAAGCCTTTCTCTACCCCAGAGCTCTTGGCGCGCATACGGGCAAACCTCAGGAGAACGAAGTCGTCAGAAAGCGCCCATAGGGGGACCATCGAGGTCGGCCCCCTCCTGATAGACCTTGACGCCACGCGCGTCACCATCAACGGTAGCCCCGTGAGACTTCGCACCAAGGAATACGAGCTGCTCATTGCACTTGCCACAAGGCACGGCGCCCTTTGCACGCGGCAATGGCTGTCGCAGGAAGTGTGGGGAGAACAGTTCCTTCCCACCTCACGCACCATCGACACGCATGTCCGTCGTCTCCGTAAAGCCTTGAAGACCGAAGGATGGACCTTCATACAGACAGAGCACGGCATGGGATATCGCTTCGAGGCCAAGCAGGAAGAGCAATGAGTTCCACATCTCCATCCCTGGAAGGCTGGCGCTCCCGCCTCGTGGCAGGCTACGCTGCCGTGGCACTGATCCTCTCGACGGTATGGCTCTTTTCGCTTTTTGGCCCCGTGAGCCAGGCGCTCGAGGACCGGCAGAAGGAGGGTCTCGTCTCTGTTGCCAACGCCACGGAAGTAGCCCTCACCTCGAGCGATCTTCCCGTATCCGAGGTTTTGGGACAGATTGCGACGAGCGACCGGCTTCGTCTGACGCTGATATCGCAGACGGGTGAGGTCATCGCCGACAGCGACAGCGGAAGTGCGCAAGGACTACCCAGCCACGCAGAGCGGCCCGAGGTATCGGCCGCCCTCCAGGGATCCATGGGCTTTGACCGGCGTGTTTCCGAAACCGACGGCATCGAATACCTCTATGTGGCAATACCAAGCTCCGCCAGGGCCGAAGGTGCGGTGCTGCGTGTGTCGATGCCCGTAGCCCAGGCGCACGCCGCCATCACGCAGTTTCGTTGGACGACGTTGGCGTTGTTTGGCATGTCGTTCTTGCTCGCTGGCGGCATGGCGATCTTCTGGTCACAGCGCGCGGCGGTGCCTGTGCGCAACCTCGAGCGAGTGCGCACGGACTTTGTGGCCAACGCGAGCCACGAGCTCAAGACACCCGTAGCGGGAATCCGCCTGCTGTCCGAGTCAATCTGCCAAGCAAGCAAAGAGGGCGATGACACTACCGTTGCTGAGTTTGCCCAGCGCCTGTCACCTGAATCCGAGCGTCTGCAGAGCCTTGTGACCGACCTCATGGATCTCTCTCGCCTAGAGGACGAGATGCGTCCGTCGCCAGTAGGAGACACCTGCGACCTTGCCAGCGTCGTAGCGACCTCATACGAGACGCATCTTAAACGTGCCACTGACGCTGGCCTCACCTTCAAGTACGAAAACGGCCTGAGCCCCAACCAGACATGCCGCGTCCGTCTCTCGGTTGCCAATGCCACGCTTCTTGTTGACAACCTTATTGACAACGCTCTTGCCTACACCGAACAGGGCTCTGTTGTGGTCCGCCTTGGCACCGATGGCGGAAACGCGGTATTTGAGGTCAGCGACACCGGCATAGGCATCCCCCCTGCCGAACAGGACCGCATCTTCGAGCGCTTCTACCGCGTGGACACGGCGCGCTCACGCGAAACGGGCGGCACGGGCCTTGGTCTTTCTCTTGTGAGACATGCTGTCAGAC
>JAFUBJ010000143.1 GCA_017460265.1 Atopobiaceae bacterium
GAGCGCGGCGTCACCGCACATGGCCTTGCGGTCCTCCTCCGTCACCTCGGTGGCATCGGCGGTGACGATGCCGATCTCGGTACCGCGCTCGGTCGAGCAGATGACGTGGTCCGCCTCGACGGCGCCCGTGTCCTTGGGGTCAAACCACAGGTCACGGGCAGCATATTTAAACTTCACCGGAATGACGGTGGGCATGAGAGTGCCTCCTTGACACAAAGCAGCATGGTCTCCATGACCAGCTGGGGCGTTACGTTGTGGGCGAGGTCGTCCGCTGCGGACCGCACGTGGTCGAGCGCGTCAAGCGCCCCCTTCGTGCAGGTATTGGAGGCGATGCGGTCCACCACGTCCGAGACGTCCTCGTTCACGATGGGCTCATCGACACCCTCGCAGCGCAGCAGCACGTCGCGCAGAAGCGACTCTGCGGCTGCCAACGCCTCCATCATACCCGAACGCTCGCGCGCGGTAAGCTCGCGCTTGTTGGCATCCTCAATCTTCCTCATGGCAGAGGACGCCAGAAAGTCTGTGCTCTCCTCCACGGCGGCCTCTTGGGCAGCCTTGAGGTCTGCGAGCGGAGCCTTCACGGCGGCAACCAGATCCCGCGCAGAGCTGAGGACATCCCACGAATCAGCCCGTTCGAGCTGCGAGATGGCACGGACCATAAGACGACGGACCTGCCTGCGCTCGGGCGAAGCCAAGAACTCCGCCGCACGCTCGGGAGTGCCCGCGACTGCCAGGGCAATGCGGGCCTCGGTACCGGCCAGCCCACTTGCCCGCTCGACCGAGCGCTCCGCCGCGCCAGACGAGACCACGCGGAAGGGAACCTGCTGGCAGCGCGAGGCTATGGTGGGCATGACGGCCGCCGCGGTGCGTGCGATGAGGATGAAGATCACGCCCTCGGGAGGCTCCTCGATGGTCTTGAGGAGCGCATTGGCGGCCGTGCCCCGAAGCAGGCCGACCTCTTGGAGGATGTAGACCTTGGCATGGGAGCGCACGGGTGCAAGCGCGACGTCGGCTATGAGCTCGCGCACCTGCGAGACAAGGTAGCCCGTAGCGCTCGCGGGACGCAGGACGTGCACGTCGGGATGCGTGCCGTGCTTCACGCGGATGCACTCGTCACAGGTGTCGTCGCCCCCATGGGGGCACATCACGCATTCGGCGAGGGCACGCGCCGCCTCGGTCTTACCGGCTCCCGGTGCGCCAAGGAAGAGGTAGGCATGGCTGAGCTTGCCCTCGGTCACCGCCTGGGAGAGCAGGTCGCGCACACGCGGCTGCGCAGACAGGAACTCGAGGGCATGAGGAACGGCAACGGGCATGCTAGGCATCCTCGCCAAGCGACAAGGCGATGTCGGCCATCGCACGCTCTAGGTCGGCCTGACGCGAGAGGAAGGCCTTCACGTCGAGGGACGCAAGCACGGGAAGGACAGGCACAAGGGCTTCGACAAGACGCCCGAAGACCTGCTCGGGCGTGCCGTCAGCATCCACCAGGCGGATGCGCTCGCTCTCGAGCTCGGCCGAGCGCAGGTACCCGTCCCGGACCCGTCTCTGGAAGGCGACGCCCTCGGCCTCAAGCCTATCTGCTCCGCCGCGCGTCGCGCGCGTCAACGCGGTCTCGACGTCCAGATCGAAGACGATGGTCGCATCGGGCACAAAACCGCAGCTTCCCAGTTCGTTTGCCGTGCGGACCACGTCCTCGTCGAGCCCGCGGGCAGCCGCCTGATAGGCAAAGGTCGAATCGAAGTAGCGGTCGCAGAGCACGATGGAGCCAGCCGCGAGCGCAGGCTCGATTACCTGGCGCACCAGCTGGGCGCGGGACGCCTCGTACAGGAGGAGCTCGGCCTCGGGCCGCATCTCCATGTTCTGCGGGTCAAGGAGCAGGCCACGAATCTTCTCTGATATGGCCGTACCGCCAGGCTCGCGCAGGCAGACGCAGTTTGCCCCCAGCTCTTTCAGTGCGGAGACAATATACTTTACCTGCGTCGACTTGCCGCAGCCATCGATTCCTTCAAACGAGATGAACGTCCCTGCCATGTCGTGCCTTTCTTGCTCGCCAGTTTGCCAAGGGAGACATGCCCCTTTGGCAAACTACGACTTCTTCGTGGTCCGCCTGCCGGTGCTGCGCCCGCGGCCCCTGCCACGTGTGGTGGTCTTCTTCTTTTCCTTGCTCGGGCAGCTCATGTTCACGCAGATTTTCCAAGGGCCACGCGCGGTGATGACCTCGACCATGGGCGCGCCGCAATCCGGGCAGGTCTCGCCCGTGGCACGCAGCTCGCCTCGTTGCGGAAGCGGATAGCTCGTACCGCACTCTTCATAGTTGGCGCAGCGGATGAAGCGCTTGCCCGTACGCTCGCTCTTGTGGGCCACCAGGTCGCCATGACGACCTGCCGCGGCACATGCTGCGCACTCCCCCACCACAAGGTCGGGCTCGGCATTGGTCGGGCATGCCGGGTTCACGCATGTCTCGTACACCTTGGCACGGAACGGCTTGCACTTGATGCGGGGAGCCCCGCACTCCGGGCACACGCCCGCCTCGCCCTCGATGGGCTCGATCTTGACGTTGGAGGGCACGGGGTAGGTGACGTCGCAGTCCGGCCAGCCCATGCAGCCGATGAAGCTTCCCCGCGTCTTGGCGGAGTTCTTCATCACGAGGTCCTTGCCGCACTTGGGGCAGACGCCCACCTTGGCATCTGCCGTGATGGCATCCGAGATGGCCTCTCCCAGGTCGTCCTTGTGCTCGATGAGGGCATCCATCATCGAGGCCAGAAGCGCACGGGAGTGCGTGACCACCTGTTCCTGGGACTCAGAGCCCTCAGAGACCTTGGTCATGTCGCCTTCGAGCTCGGCCGTCATGTCGGGCGAGGTGATGTGCGGCGCATACTGCGTCAGCGCGTCGATCACCGCCATGCCCAGCTGGCTTGGCTCAATGGGGTCGTTCTTGAGGTACTTGACGTTGTACAGGCGCTCGATGATGGAGGCGCGCGTGGACTTGGTTCCCAGGCCCAGCCGCTCCATCTCCTGGATGAGCTTGCCTTGGCTGTAGCGCGCGGGCGGCTCGGTCTGCTTGGCGTCGAGCTTCATGGAGGTCACGTCGCAGATGTCACCCGACTCCAGTGCGGGCAGCTGCTCGTCCTTGCGCATGCCGTAGGGGTAGATGGCGCGGAAGCCCGGCTTGACCAGCACGTTGCCTGTTGCCGTGAAGGGCTCTCCGTTTACATCAAGCGAGACCTTGGTTCCCTCGATCTCGGCAGGGCCCATGAGGGTGGCCAGGAAGCGCCGCGCAATGAGGTTGTAGAGCTTCCAGGCAGCCGGCTGGAGCTTGTCGGGGTCGGCCACCCCCGTGGGATAGATGGGCGGGTGGTCGGTCGTCTCCTGCTTGCCACGCGTTGCCACAAGCTTGGGCTGCTTCAGGAGCTGAGAGGCAACCGGCGAGTACTGGGGGACGCCCGAGAGCATCTTGACGACGCCCTTGAGGTCGAGCGAACGCGGGTACACCGTGTTGTCAACGCGGGGGTAGCTGATCAGGCCGTCCATGTAGAGGCTCTCGGCCAGACGCATCGTGCGTGCCGGAGAAATGCCCTCTGAAGCGGCGGCAGCCTGCAAAGACGTCGTGTTGAACGGCACCGGAGGCCGCTGCTGCCTGCTCTTGCGCTCGACGTCGGTCACACGAGCCTCGCGTGCGTCCTTGACGCGGGCATACGCCGCATCGGCGGCGGACTCGTCCTTGAACCGAGCCGTGGCGTGCGTGATCTTGAACGGGTCGGACCCATCGTGAGCGGCCTCGCCAGAGATGACCCAGTAGTCCTCGGGAACAAACGCCAGGCGCTCACGCTCGCGCTCGACAACCAGGGCCAACGTAGGCGTCTGCACACGTCCTGCCGAGCGCACGTTGCCAAACCCACCATAGCGCGCCATGGTGAGGTAGCGCGTCAGGACGGCGCCCCAGATGAGGTCAATGTACTGGCGGCTCTCACCGGCGTCGGCAAGGTCCTGGTCAAGTTCGACCAGGTTGGCAAAGGCATGGTCGATCTCGGCCTTGGTGAAGGCGGAGTAGCGCGCACGGGAAACCGGCGTCACGGGCGCGACCTCGCGCATCTGACGCAGCGCGTCGGAGCCGATGAGCTCGCCCTCGCGGTCAAAGTCGGTGCCGATGATGATGGCGTCCGCCTTCTTGGCAAGGTTCTTCAGGGCGCGGATGATGCCCTTCTCGGCAGGGAGCTTCTCGATGGGAGCCCACACCAGGTAGGGCAGGCTGGGGACCTTCCAGCCCTTGATGTCGATGCCGTCGGCAAGGTAGGGCTTGCGCTTGCTGTCGTACGGCGGGCGTGCCAGGCCGTCGGGGAGGTCTGCCGGAAGATGCTTTCCGTCCGCCGTCAGGCCATACCAGCCCTCCTTGCGGTCAAACTTGAGCGACGGCGGGAAGTCGGGCGCCATGATGTGACCGCGAAGGCCGATGGTCACCCAGTCGTCCCCCTCATGGGAGAAGCGGTAGACAGGAGTGTCGTAGACCTTGTCCGCCTTGGGCTTGCCCGCATCAGACAGAAGCCGCGCAATCTGCTGCGCAGCATCGTTTTTTTCGGTAACAACAAGAATCACGTGTTCAGAACCTCTCTGTGCAACGTGGATGGTCGTGTGAGGAACAGCCGCTCCGCACCCGTTTGGACGGAGACGAGCGCCATTCTGCGCAGGGCGTGCCTACGCCATCAGTCGGAGAGCAGCGCGTGCTCCTCGTAGTCCTCGCGGGACCACTTGAGGGCCTCTTTGCCGTCGCGTGCGACCACGACAGCGCGCGCAATGGCCAAGGCCACCTCGTACAGGCCGATGAGTGCGGCAAACATGAGAAGCATCGTGACCGGAGACGCGTCGGGCGTGACCGTTGCCGAAAGCGTGAGCAGGCCAACATAGATGAAGCGCCACTGCTCCCTGAGCGTCTTGTACGGCACGATGTGCAGGACCGACAGGTAGAAGATCACCAGGGGAAGCTCGAAGGCAATGCCAAAGCCCACCTCGAGCAGCATCATGATGTTGAGGAAGTCCTCGGCGTTGGCCACGACGTCTGCGAAGTCGAGCGTCTGGTCGAGCAGCCAGCCAAAAGCGGCCCTCTGGATGATGATGTAGCAGAAGATCATTCCCAGGAAGAACAGGACCACCATGGCGGCGACCGTGGGCACGACCCACTTGCGCTCGTTCTCGTGAAGGGCGGGCAGGAAGAAGCCCATGGCCTCCCAGATGATGATGGGCGTGCTGATGATCACGCCAAAGAAGATCGCGACCTTGAAGCGAATGGTGAAGCCGCCCAACGCGGTCAGGACCGTCAGGCGCGCGCCCTCGGGAAGCGAGGAGCGAATGGGGTCCATCATCATGTCGATGAGGGTCGGCGTGGCAAAGTAGATGATGACCGCGGTCGTAAGGACCGATACGATCACGATGGTCAGGCGCCGACGGAGCTCACCGAGGTGGTCCAGAAGCGGCATACGTGCTGGTCCGATAGGCATATTGGTTATGGGGAGCGCAGGCGCCTAGGCCTCGCTTCCCTCCTCCTTCCCAGATGCGTCGTCTGCGGCGTCAGCCGCTGCGGGTGCGGCGTCTGACGTCTCTTCGGAAGCGTCGGCAGCGGGTTCTTGAGCCTCTTCCGCAGAGTCTTTGTCCGAGGCCTCTGCCGGCTCTTCCTTGAGGACGCGCTTGCGCGGCGCCATGGCATAGAGCGCCGCCGCGCTCCTTGGAGAGAGCTCTTCGGGCTCGGATTCGGGCTCGGATTCGGGCTCTGGCGCAGGCTGTGGCTCGGCAGGAGCCTCCACGTCCGCCTTGGCCTCTTCCTGCGCAGTCACCTCCTGCTGAGCAGGTTCGGCGCCTTCCGCTTCGGGTTCCTCCGTTGTCTCCTCGCTAGCCTCGGCGGCTGCCTGCTCGGCAGCAGCCCTCTCGGCCTCCTCGCGAGCCTTGCGCTCGGCCTGCAGACGGGCCTTACGCTCGGCAAAGGTCTCGGACTTGCGAGCGGCGACTTCGCTGTCGGTGCCCTCAAGGTCGGAATCGGCATCGACCTCGGCCTGCGCGGCGCTCTTTGCCGGGGTGTTCATGGCGTCGTTCAGCGGGTCGACGACCTCAGCCTGAACAACCTGCTGGAAGCCCTCTTGGGCCTCGCGGAACTGCCGAAGAAAGCGGCCCACGGTCCTGCCCATTCCCGGAAGCTTGTCGGGTCCAAAGAGCAGAAAGCCAAAGACCACGATTA
>JAFUBJ010000144.1 GCA_017460265.1 Atopobiaceae bacterium
GCGGCCAGGAGGTAGTTCTCCTCCGCATGGGCAAGCGCGTCCTCAAGCGACGACACGTCAATCACCGTCGGCACAAGGGCATCCACACCCACGTCCAGGAGCTCGCAGGCATCGGCATTCATGCCCCCGACCACGGCCACGCAGGGCACGCCCGCCGCCTGGCAGCGCCTGGCGACGCCGCTCACCACCTTGCCGTGAGCCGACTGGGAGTCCGCATGGCCCTCCCCCGTCACGCAGAGGTCGCAGCCAGCGAGCAGCGCATCGAACCCCACCAGGTCAAGCACGCACTCGATGCCCGGAAGCATCTCTGCCGAGAGGAACGCGCGCGCCCCGGCCCCAAGGCCACCAGCCGCGCCGGCGCCAGGCGCCATGGCGTCAAAGCCAGGGAAGGTCGTCTGCAGCGCGCGGGCGTAATTCTCCATGCCGCGCTCCAGCTCGTCGACCACCTCGTGCGTGGCGCCCTTCTGGGGGCCGAACACGTGCGTCGCGCCGCGCTCGCCCAAAAGCGGGTTGGTCACGTCGCACATCACATGAAAGGCGGTCTTTGCCACACGCGCGTCCATGCCTGAGAGGTCAATCGAGGAAACGCGAGCCAGGTCAGAGCCCGTGCCAGCCAGCTCGTTGCCCTCATCGTCCAAGAAGCGCACGCCCAGCGCACGCGCACATCCCATGCCGCCGTCGTTGGTGGCCGACCCGCCGATGGCGAGCGAGATGTCCCGCACGCCGCGGTCGAGCGCGTCCATGATCAGCTGGCCCGTACCATAGGTGCTCGTACGCCGCGGGTCGCGCTCCTCAAGCTCGAGCAGGGGCAACCCGGACGCCGCCGCCATCTCCATGATCGCCCGACCACCGTCCAGAAGGCCGTACGTCGCCTTGACAGGCGCGTCCAGCGGGCCTGCCACCTCGACCGTCCGCAGCGTGCCACCCGTCGCGGCAACCACGGCATCGACCGTCCCCTCTCCACCGTCAGCCACCTCGACGCCGTGTATCTGGGCGTCGGGAAAAGCCTCGAGCGCGGCCTCGGCAAGGAGCTCTGCCGCACGCTCAGACGAGATGGTCCCCTTGAATGAGTCGGAAGCAAACAGGAAGCGCGGCATGGCAGTCCCTTTCGTCTCGGGTCTACACCTTGAGCCATCGTAGCCGATGGGAACCCAGACATGCGCGTCTCGCGACCAAAAGGCCCCATCCAAGTGGGTCAGATGCATACGAGGTCGCGCTTGGAGAGCGGGAAGGGGCACCGAAAGCGATAGCGCCCCATGTTGTGGTCCATCACGTCGACCGGCACCCAGGCACCATCCTTCTCGCTCCACTCCTCCAGCGAGGAGAGCCGGACCCTCCGCACGTCCTCCCAGGGCGAGAGCACCTGAGCCTCGGCATCGCGCACCGCCCTGTTACGACACTCCACCTCGATCACGAACGCCCCGAAGTCGGCCTCACTCGACCGCACCAGGCCGACCATCAGCCTCTCACGTGCATAGTCAACGCGCCCCGGGTTCTGCTCGGGATTCCCAAAGAAGAAACTCGTGGAGTACGGACGGTGGCTCACCGCGTCCAGCTCGGAGCGCCACGGAGCCACCGGTGCCCCGTCCAGCACATGCCGGTACGCATTGGTCACGCACGCCGTGTAGTAGCTTCCCTTCGCGCGCCCCTCGAGCTTGATGGCATCGACTCCCGCCTCGGCCAGCTCGTCCAGGTGATCGATCATGCAGAGGTCGTTGGACGAGAGCAGGTAGCTTCCGCGCTCGTCCTCCTCTAGGGGCAGCTCGGCGCCCGCCTGCTCCTCCACGAGCGACCAGCCCCAGCGACAGGGCTGCGCGCACGCTCCCCTGCTTGCCGAGCGAGAAGGTCCCATGAGCGCCGACGAGAGCAGGCAGCGTCCCGAATAGGCCATGCACATCGAGCCGTGCGCAAACACCTCCAGCTCGAGCTCGCGCGAGCAGCGGCGGCGAAGCTCGGCAATTTGCGCAAGCGTCATCTCGCGTGCCAGGACCACGCGCCGCACGCCCAGACGCGCCCACGCGTCCGCCGTCGCGGCGCTCATAACGCTCGCCTGCGTGGAGAGGTGTGCCTCCACGTGCGGCGCGTGCTCACGCAGGAGCATCAGGGCACCGAGGTCTGCCACGATGGCGGCATCCACACCTATCTCGTCAATAAGCCGCAGGTAGGAAGGAAGCTCGTCCATATCGGCATCGTTCATGACCACGTTGAGCGCCACGTGGACGGAGACGCCGCGCCCGTGTGCCCAACGCACGGCGTCTGCCAGCTCGTCGTCCGTGAAGTTGTCGCTCCGCGCCCGCATGCCCCAGCGCTTGCCCGCCAGGTACACGGCGTCGGCACCAAAGTGCGTCGCAAGACGCAGCTGCTCGGGTCCGCCCGCAGGCGCCAGGAGCTCCATGGCTAGGGACGCTCCGGCGCGCCCACCTCACGCAGCATCTCGTTGAGCAGGGCCTTCTGGCCATGCTTTGCGGGGACCTGCGTCACGTCCCAGCCCGGCCCGCGGTTGGCCTCGATGATGAGCGGGCCGTCGACAGAAAGCGCGACGTCCCAACCAATGAGGTTCACACCCTGGTTGACCAGGGCAGCCTCGCAGACCATCTCCTTGACCTCATCCCAGTACGGGATGGGATAGCCATCAAAGACCACGCCCGTCACGCTCGTGGGGCTCTCGTTGACCTTCTTGTCAAAGCCGTTGCCGACCAGGCAGCCGCGGTCCATGTCGATGAGCACGCCCATGCCGCCCTGGTGGAAGTTGTCCATGATGGACGCGCCGCTGCCCACGCGCGCGACCGCCATCACCACGCGAGACTGGTCGTTGTGGGCAAAGGTCATGACGCGCAGCGTGTTGGTGCTGGGAGAAAGGGCCTCCCAGCGCGGGTCCTGCACGACCAGCTCCTCCACAAACTCGTCGTTTGCGCGCATCTGCTCGAGGTACGCCGCCTTGTCGGCAATGTCTGCCGCGTCAACCTTGACCACGCCGCCTCCGCCCAGGCCAAAGCGCGGCTTCTTCACAAAGGACGGATGTCGCTCGCAGAATGCCTCAAAGGCCTCCAGACCGTCATCGGGGGCGCAGTACTCGCGCTTGGCATACTTGGCAAAGTTCTTGTGGAAGTTGATCTTGTCCGAGAAGAACTCCGCATACTCGATGCCCGCCAGATACTGATAGGCGTAGTACTCGTCGCCCGTGGTGACGTAGGTGGCGCGCTCGGCAGCCGACTTCTCGTAGAACTTGAAGTTGAGGTAGTCCTGCAGGCCAGAGCGGTACTTGAGGAAGCAGATGCCCGCGTCGGCAAACATCAGCCACGCAGGCTTGTGGTTCTTCTTGCTGATTTCCTTCAGGTCGCCGTAGAAGCGCTTGTAGTTGGCGGTTCGTGCATATTGGAGAAGTCCCATGTGGTTCCTCGTCTCGTAGGGTCGCGCCATACGCGACTACTGTATCACCTGTGCTTCAAGAGCGTCGAGAAGTGTCCGGCAACCCTCGTCAACGTCGGCATACGTGGTCTCGAAGTCGTGCGTGTACCACGGGTCGGCAATGTCACGCGGATGGTCCGACCAGTCAAGCAGCAGATGGAGCTTGCCGTCGGGGTCTGCCTTGCGCTCTTCCTCTGCACTCGGGCTTCCCCATCCCCAGCGCGAGCCCGCCAGCAAGCGCACCATGTTTCCCCAGTTGTTTGCATCCATGCCCACAATGAGATCGTAACGGTCGTAATCGGCGCGCGTCATCTGACGCGCGTGATGGTTTCCGCAAGGAACGCCGTGCTTGGCCAGCACGCGCTGAGTGCCCGGGTGGACGGGATTGCCCAGCTCCTCGGTGCTCGTCGCGGCTGAGTCACAGGCAATGAGGCCATCAAGGCTCCGCTCGGCCACCATGTGGCGCATGACGTATTCGGCCATCGTCGAGCGGCAGATGTTACCGTGGCACACAAACAAGATCTTGGTCATGTCGCTATCCTCACGTTTTGTCCCATTGGGCGTACACCACGCCGTTTGGGTCAGTTCCGGGCAGTAAACCGTCCCCTTGGGCGTACGCTACGCCGCAAAGAACGCAAAGTAAACAATGACGGCAATGCCCAGGACGATGCGGTACCAGCCAAACGGCTTGAAGTCGTGGCGCCTCACAAAGCCCATGAGGAAGCGAATGGCAAGCATGGACACCACGAAGGCCGTAAGGCACCCCACGCCAAGGACGGCTAGCTCATTGAGGGCAAAGACGTTGCCCTTGAGGAAGAACTTGACCAGGCGCAGCGCACTCGCGCCAAACATGACGGGAATGGCCAGGTAGAAGGTGAACTCGGCGGCAACTGTGCGAGAACAGCCCAAAAGCAGTCCGCCGATGATGGTCGAGCCAGAACGCGACGTACCCGGAACAATGGAGAGCACCTGGAAGAGCCCGATGCCCATGGCGGTGAGCCACCCCAGCTCAGAAATCTCCTGGACCCGGGCCTCCGAGTCGGCCAGCTCCGACACGCTCAGCTGCTGGGCAGAGGCGTCAAAGTGCTTGCCGGACGCACGCTCCGCCAGCACGCGCTGGGCCTTCCTCTCGCGCGCGTTCTCTATGACGATGAAG
Source organism: Atopobiaceae bacterium (assembly GCA_017460265.1). GTDB lineage: Bacteria > Actinomycetota > Coriobacteriia > Coriobacteriales > Atopobiaceae > UBA1367. The sequence continues at coordinate 4,565 of JAFUBJ010000144.1, forward strand.
GCCCCGCCGTCGACACTGAGCGCCGCGGCAATGACGAAGGGGCTTCCCAGATGCTCCTCCATCCAGTCATCAAGCGGTATGCCCACGGCAGCGGCCGGAATGCAGGCCAGGATGACCTTGCCCCACAGCGCCCAGGTCCCCCGCCGCTCCTCGCGGCTCTTGTCCCCGGCAAAGGGGTTCAGCTCGTGGAAGAACAGGACGCATACCGCAAGGATGGCCCCAAGCTGGATCACGACCAGGAACATGTCCCAGAAGTCCTGCGAGACGTCGAGCTTCACAAACTGGTCGAGCAGGAGCATATGGCCCGTTGACGATATGGGCAGCCATTCGGTGATACCCTCGACCACACCGTAGAGCACCGCCTTGAGCAGCTCCATCAAATCCATGTCCGTCCTCCATTCACATATGAGTGGTGCCCGTTCGTCATGCTTGGCGTCATGAATTAACGGTGGGCACTGGGAACCTACGGTACCATGAACAAGTCTTTGGATGCTTAGCTGGCATCCTTATGTGTCGTTTTGTTGGCCGTCGAAGGGATCCGCATGCAGAAGCCAGCTCGAAAGTTGCTCGCCCTGGGAATTGCGGCTTCCCTGGCTTACGGTACGCTCCTCGCTGCCCCCACCATCGCCTTTGCCGCAACCGACGCAGAGTTGGCGGCAGAGATTGAGCGCTGCTCCCTTGAGTTTGCGGACGCGCAGGAAAAAGTCGACGGCCTCATGGTCCAGATCGAAGAGAACGAGGGCAGGCTCGCAGAGATCGAGGCCGTGCTTCCCGCCCAGCGTGAGAGGACCTTCAACTCGGTGCGCACCCTCTACAAGTTCCATCAGTCTGGCGGCGACCTCATTGACCTCGTCCTCTCTGCCGACGACTTCAATCAGTTCCTCACGATGGTCCAGTACCTCGACATCATCCAGACCCACAACTACGAGGAGATTGACCGTCTCGTCCAGCTTCAGGACGAGCTCTCCATCGTGAGCGCGACCCTTGACGCCCAGCGCCAAGAGGCAGAGTCCGAGCGCGACCGTGCCGCCGAGGCCCTTGCCGAGGCAGAGGCCGCGCGCGAGGAGGCCCGTCAGGCCGCGCTTGCCCGTGCGTTTGCCGAGGCCCAGCAGCGCCAGGCCGCCGTCGAGGAGGCCCGTGCCCACGAGGGCGAGACCTTCACCACCGCAAGCGGCAACGAGGTTCAGGTCCAAGCCCCCACAAGCGACGACGTGACCAACGGCGCCTCGAGCCAGGAGCAGCAACAGCAGGAAGCTCCTGCCGAGCAGGTCGTCGAATCGGCTCCCGCTGCGCCCACCGTCGACTCTCGCGAGCAGTACATCTCCACGTGGGCCGCACGCATCGACGCGTTCAACGCAGGCTGGCCCCTTGCCGGCTACGGCCGCACCTTTGCCGAGGCAGCCTATGACTACGGCGTGGACCCGCGCTGGTCGCCCGCTATCGCCCGCATGGAGAGCAGCTCGGGCACGTACTGCTTCGCCTCGCACAACGCCTGGGGATGGGGCGACGTTGACTGGCCCGACTGGGACACCGCCATCCGTAGCCACGTACGCGGCCTTGCCGCCGGCTACGGCTACACCCTCACCTGGGATGCCGCACAGACCTACTGCCCGCCCAACGCGTCGTATTGGTACTCCGCCGTCTCGTCGTGCATGTACCAGATCTGGGGCAGCGACAGTCTGTAGGATGTGCAAAGCACCACATGCATGGATGCTCCTTTCTCTCTTCGGGTAAGAAAGGGGCATCACTCTTATGCTTCGTGATAGAGTCAGTGGGTACCAACTTTCATACTTCATCCAAGGAGAGACGCATGAGCGACTTCACCATGCCTGACCCCGCGCTTGCGATAGGAAGCACACACGCCGGTTTCACCGTCACGTCCATCGAGCCGCTGGCAGAGCTTTCTGCCACAGGATACGTGCTGCGCCACGACGCCTCGGGGGCACGCGTCCTGTGGATCGCCTGCGCAGACACCAACCGCTCGTTCTCCATCGCCTTCAAGACGCCCCCTTCGGACGACACGGGCGTTTTTCACATCCTTGAGCACTCCGTGCTCTGTGGCTCCGAGCGCTATCCCGTAAAGGAGCCCTTCGTCAACCTGCTGAAGACCTCCATGCAGACCTTCCTGAACGCGCTCACCTTCCCCGACAAGACCATGTACCCCTTGAGCTCGACCAACGTGGCTGACTTCGAGAACCTCATGGACGTATATCTGGACGCCGTGCTGCACCCCGCCATCTACCAGCGCCCCCGCATCTTCGAGCAGGAGGGCTGGCACTATGAGCTGGACGAGCTCGACGGGCCGCTCGTGTACAACGGCGTGGTGTTCAACGAGATGAAGGGTGCCCTCTCCGACCCCGACGACGTGCTCTACCAGGCCATCGGACGTATGCTCTTCCCCGATACGCCGTATCGCTTTGAGTCGGGCGGCAACCCGCGCGCCATCCCCACCCTGACCTACGAGAAGTTCATCGACACGCACGCGCGCCACTACAACCTTGCCAACAGCTACACCGTGCTCTACGGCGACCTCGACATCGACCGCGAGCTCACGCGCCTTGCCGATCACTTTGCGCACGCCGCAACCCGCGACGCGGGCGAGCCCAACCCCCTGCCCCTGCAGCATCCCGTCGCGGCTGGCCTTTCCCAGGTGACCATGGCCACTGCCCCTGAGAACGCAACAGTGGGCCTTGCCTACGTCGTCGGAACCTTTGCCGACCGCGAGCGCATACTGGCCACCGACATCCTGCTTGACGCCCTTGCCGGCTCAAACGAGGCGCCGCTCAAACGCGCGATCCTCGACGCTGACCTCGCAGACGACTTCCAGACCTCACTGCTTGACTCCTTGCTGCAGCCGCAGCTCCTGTTCCAGCTCAAGGGTGCCCATGAGGGCGTTGCCGAGCGCTTCCGCACCCTTCTTGAGGACACCTGTCGCTCCCTGGCAACGAACGGCATCAACCGTGACCGCCTTGAGGCATCGCTTGCCCAGGCCGAGTTCAACCTGCGCGAGGGAGACTGGGGCAGCTACTCTGACGGCGTCGCCCTTTCCATGCAGGTCATGTCCAGCTGGCTCTATGACGACAATCATCCCGTTGACTACCTCCGCTACGAGAACGAGCTTGCCCACATGCGCGCCGGACTTGACGAGGGGTACTTCGAGCAGCTGCTCATGAGCATCGTCGTCGATAACCCCCACTCTGCCGAGGTCGAGCTTGTGCCGACCGAGCAGGGCGACGCGGCAGAGGAGCTTTCTGAGCTCGAGGCCCGCAAGGCGACCATGAGCAAAGACGAGCTTCGCAACATCCAGGCCGAGGTCGCGGCACTTCGTGAGGAGCAGGAACGTCCCGACACGCCCGAGGCACTTGCCACGCTGCCGCGCCTGACCGTCGCCGACATTGGCGACGCGCCAAACGAGGCGTATGGCTTTGAGGCCGAGGCACCGCTTCGCTGCATTGCCCACGAGCTGCCCACGCGGCACATCGACTACGTGTACCACTACTTTGACCTGCGCTGCCTCTCCTTTGAGGAGCTGCCCTACGCCACGATGCTCTGCGACCTCATGGGCAGGCTCGACACCGCCTCTCACACGGCGGCAGAGCTTGACACGGTCGTGGAGCGCGAACTGGGTGCGCTTGACTTCTTCACCGAGACCCTCGGCAAGGACGAGGACCCCTCCTTCGCGCTTCCCATGCTTGTCGTGGGCGCCAGCGCCCTCTCGGAAAACGTCACCTCCCTCGCCGCGCTTCCGCAGGAGGTTTGGGGCACGACGAGCTTTGACGACCTCGACCGCATCCATGACATCCTGACGCAGCGCCGCGTCTCGATCGAGCAGGCGTTCACCAACTCGGGCCATGTTGCCGCCATGACCCGCCTCTCGAGCTACTTCACCGCGTCCGCGCTCGTGTCGGGAACGCTGAACGGCGTTGACTACTACCTCTTCCTGAAGGACATCCTGGCAAACTGGGACGACCGCGCGCCGCAGCTTGCCGGCACGCTGTCCGCAATCGCACGGCGCGTCTTCACGGCTGACGACGTGACCGTCAGCTTCACGGGCTCGGCTGAGGACCGCGAGGCGTTCTGGAAGGCCGGAGGCACGCTCGGCCTGTCCCAGGACCCCGATTCCTCGGTGCAGCGGCTTGTCGTGCCCGAGCCCTCCATCAAGAACGAGGCCTTCATCACGCCCGCCAACGTCTGCTTCGTGGCAGAGGGACAGGCAAGGTCCGAGCTTGACGGCGCGCCCATCGGCACCTGGCAGGTGGCATCGCGTGCGCTTTCCTACGACTACCTTTGGAACGAGGTGCGCGTCAAGGGCGGCGCCTATGGCTGCGGCTTCAGGCGCACCACCGTGGGCCTCCAGCAGTTCTGGAGCTATCGCGACCCAGGCGTCGACGGCACCGTCACGCGCTTCGAGAATGCCTCGGTGTGGCTTTCCAACTGGGAGGCTGACGAGGACGAGCTGGCAGGCTACATCGTCTCGGTGGTCGCTGGAAACGACGCCCCCGTCAAGCCCCGCCAGCTTGCTCGCAGGCAGGACACCCAGTTCTTCTCCGGAAGGCCCGATGACTGGCGTGCGCAGGTCCGCTCCGAGGTGCTCGCAACCACCGTCGAGAGCGTCCGCGCCCTTGCTCCGAGCCTCAACGAGCTGCCCGCACGCCGTGCCATCTGCGTGTTTGGATCACGCGAGAAGATCGAGGCGAGCGACCTCGACCTTAAGGTCATCGAGCTCCTCTAGGCACAACGTCTCATCCACACGAACAAGGCGCCTGCCTCCAACCGCACGGGGAGGCAGGCGCCTTTCGGTGTTGACGCTCCTAGTCAGGAGTCAATGGCGGCCCTGTGTCAGGAGCCTATCAGTCCCAGGCGGACGCAGGCGTTCCAGATGCCGTCGTGGTCGACGTCGTCGGTCACGTAAGTCGTCAGCTCCTGCACGATCGCGGCGGCGTTGCCCATGGCGATGCTCGTCCCCACCGCGGCAAACATGTCGGCATCGTTACCGCCGTCACCAAAGGCCACGGCCTCGTCGGCGTCCAGACCATAGCGCTTGAGCGCCGCTCGGACGCCCTCGGCCTTTCCGCCGTCGGCAGGCATCGCGTCGGCAAAGTTGGGACTCCAGCGCGTCAGGCGAAGGTTGTGCGTCTTGCTCAGGACCACATCCTCACGCTCGGCCGGAATAAAGATGTTCAGCTGAATCACGTCCGAGGTCAGCGCCTGCTCCACGTCCTCCACGCTCAGGCTGAGGTTGGCGTCCGCCACCGCACGGTTGACCAGCTCGTCGTAGCCGCTCAGATAGCTGCGATGGGGTTCCATGAACAGGCAATGGTACAGCCCCTGCCTGACCTGGCTCACCACCACCTCCATGTCCGCGCGGTCGATGGGCTTGCACACAAACACCTCGTCGCCCGCGTAGCAATACTGGCCCGACATGGTCAGACACGCGTCAAACAGCTCCAGCGGCACGTCGTCAAGCAGGCTCGGGGAGCGACCGGTGCACAGGAAGCACCGCACTCCCCTGCGGCACAGCTCCTCAATCGCTCGGCGTGCCGAGTCGGGCACCTCGTGCGTCGCAAACGAAAGCAGCGTTCCGTCGGCATCAAAGAACGCCGCGCGAATCGGCCTGGGCGTTTCCCATGTCACCATGTTTGCTCCCCGCTACAGATAGCGCACCAGCTCGTCAGCAGGACGCGACAGCGCATGCCGTTCGCTTGGCCCGCTGCCCTCATCCGCATAGCCAATGGGCATGAGCAGGACGGAACGCTCGCTTTCGGGAAGATCGAAGGCACGCTCGGTCTCAGTGTTGGGGAAGAGGTTTACCCAGAGCGAGCCCAGGCCCTGCTCCCACGCCTCGAGCATGACGTGCGTCGCCACGATGCTCGCGTCCTCAACACCGGCGTGCACGCCGTCCTCGAGCGGGCTCTTCCACTCCTCGTTTCGGTCGTAGGTAAAGAGGAGCACCACGGGTGCGCCAAAGATGCAGCGAGAAAGCGCGTTGATCTTGGCAAGCGCCTCTTCGCTCTTCAGGACGTACATGCGCCACGGCTGGTTATTTTTTGCGGTGGGCGCAACAAGGGCCGCCTCGATGATCCGGTCGAGCTTCTCCTGCTCGACGGGACGGTCAGAGAACTTGCGGACGGAGTAACGCTCCTTTGCGAGGTCGATAAACACCATGGGTGCCTCCTTGGTCGTATGCGGTCGTCTTGGCACCCATGGTAGCGCAGGAAGGATTACGAAAACGTTCCCGTCTGGTAATCAATCTCGTGACCATAAGCCGCGTTGTACACCTCTACCTCAAGGTCAAGCGATCCGTCGTTCGATCGGACGTCAACAATGACGCTGCGGCATACCAGCTCGTCACCCTCGTATGCGGGCGTGGCAGAGTAGAACACCCACCCGTCGGGGTTCTCCGAGAGCCACGCACGCACCAGACCCTCGGCATACGACATGCCACCCTGACCGTCGTTGGCGCCCACGTTTTCCATCCGCGTTGCGCATACGAGGTTATCCACCTCGTCGGATCCGCCAAGCGACTTTGCCACCAGATGGGAGCGGTTCCAAAAGAAGCCGTGGTATGACCCTTCTCCTGGCAGGGGAATGTCCGTCTCGGCATTGCTCCCCCACCCCGAGGGGTCGTGCCCCCGCAGGTCCCCGCGCTCTCGCGCGCGGCCCGCCTCCATCGTCTTGGCGTCAATCGCACCTGCCGCACGGCGCGTTCGTCCCAGGGAGTCAAGCGGCGCATACCAGATCTCCCCCACCGGAATATCCACGTCAACCACCGCAGGACCCACGGTGCGCACGTACTCAGGACTCTCGTCGACATCCCATGTGGTATAGGTAACCTCGCGTACGGGAAGCTGCGTGAGTTCAGGCGATGCTTCGGGAGCCTCCTCGACCTCGATTGACCCTGGCGCCAGTATGGGTGGCAAGCTGAGAAGCCCCAGCTGAAGGGCCACGCCCACGAGTGCCGCGCATACCACCAGTGCCACGACGGCAACCGCCGGTACGCTCACGTATCGCGCTGTGTGACCGCGGACACCCGAATCCCAGCCACTCGAACGAGGCAACCTACGCATGTGCATACTCCTGCAGTGCCGCCAGACCGGCATAACATACGTCTTCGTGCAACAGACTCATCCTATTCCGCACATCATCGGCACGGTATTTCACTTCGTGCAACAAGAATTGCGCGAACGTGGAACGGTACGCTTCCAGTTTCTCAAACCCTTGTTGCGGGAAGACAAATAGCATGCCGCTTTTTCACAAGCAGCTTAGTAGCGGTAGTAGCTCTGGTCAAATTCCAGCTCGGCCAACTCGCTAATCTTTGTCTGCGGCACGTGGCAATACCCGTCGGGGTTCTTGTCCAGATAGTCCTGGTGGTATTCCTCGGCCTCGAAGTAGTTCTCGAGCGGCTTGACCTCAACGGCAAAGCCAGGCGTTCGTGCTCGCTCGATCCCACAAACGCGAATAACAGCCTCTTCCGCGTCGCGGTCGTTGGGAAGCCAGTAGATACCTGCCTGGTACTGCGTGCCCACGTCCGCCCCCTGGCGATTGACCGCGTCGGGCTCGATGACCTGGAAGAGCGCATAGAGCAGCGCATCAATGGAGGTCTTGGTCGGGTCGTAGCGCACGCGCACCGTCTCGCGGAAACCCGTCGTCCCCGTGCAGACGGTCGTGTAGTTGGCGTCGGCTGCCCCCGTGCCATTGGCGTACCCGCATGCCGTGTCAACGACACCCGGCAGCGCCTTCATGAGGTGCTCGATGCCCCAGAAGCAGCCACCAGCAAGGTATATCGTGCGAATCTCCTCGTCCATGGTTCCTCCCAGAGCCAGTTTTCAACAAGCTTGTTTAGTTGTCTTATCCTATCCTATCGCGAGCGCGGCCGCTCGTGAAGGATTCGTGAGGGGGCCAAACGACCCAAAAAACCGTCTACTGGGGTTTATTGGCAATTAGCGGAAATGCCCAAAACCACTTTAGTGAAATGCTTTTCAAAGCGCACTTTACCTACCTGCGACGGATTGGTTTTCAACGTCCATGAAGTGCGCTTTTCGACAACCAATCTACAACAGGTTGCGATTTTCATCCCCTTGGAACACAACATCTTGTGGCATAGTAGATACAAGCCTAATCGTAGCCGCACCAAGTGCCGTACCATGTCAGGTACCGACGCGCCCCCTTAGGCGCGTCGTTTTTTGTGACCGGTCCGAGCGCTATGGTCGGCACTAACACGTCCACACGACCGGCGAGGGGGTAGCGCCACATGAAAATAATCAAGCGCAATGGCTCAGAGGTCACCTTCGACCTCAGCAAGATCGAAAACGCCATCAGGGCGGCCAACGCGGAGGTCCCTGAGGACGAGAGGCTCACCCCACGCGAGGTCACCTTTGCCTCCCTCAACGTCGAGGACCAGTGCAAGGCTGCCGGACACACCGTCACCGTCGAGGAGGTACAGGACCTCGTCGAAGACCAGCTCATGGCCCTCGACCGCTTCACCGTGGCACGCAAGTACATCATCTACCGCTACGTGCAGAACCAGAAGCGCCAGAAGAACACCACCGACGACAAGATCCTCACGCTCATCGAGAGCAACAACGAAGAGGTCAAGCAGGAAAACTCCAACAAGAACCCCACCGTTGTCTCGGTCCAGCGCGACTACATGGCGGGCGAGGTTTCCAAGGACCTCACCATGTGCGCGCTGCTCCCCGCCGAGGTCGTCGACGCCCACAACGACGGCATCATCCACTTCCATGACGCCGACTACTACGCCCAGCACATGCACAACTGCGACCTCGTGAACCTCGAGGACATGCTGCAGAACGGCACCGTCATCTCGGGCACGCTCATCGAGCGCCCGCACAGCTTCTCGACCGCCTGCAACATCGCCACGCAGATCATTGCCCAGGTGGCCAGCTGCCAGTACGGCGGCCAGTCCATCAGCCTGACGCACCTTGCGCCCTTCGTGGACGTCAGCCGCAAGAAGATTCGCCGCTCCGTCTACTCCGAGATGGAGACCATCGGCTTCAAGGCCTCGCCCGAGCAGATTGACGAGATGGTCGAGAAGCGCCTGCGCGAGGAGGTCGCCCGCGGCGTCCAGACCATCCAGTACCAGGTCGTCACCCTCATGACCACCAACGGCCAGGCGCCGTTCATCACGGTGTTCATGTACCTCAACGAGGCGCGCAACGCACAGGAGAAGGCTGACCTCGCCCTCATCATCGAAGAGATGCTCAAGCAGCGCTACCAAGGCGTCAAGAACGAGAAGGGCGTCTGGATCACCCCCGCGTTCCCCAAGCTCATCTATGTGCTCGAACCTGACAACCTGACCGAGGGCACGCCGTACTTCTACCTCACCAAGCTGGCCGCCAAGTGCACCGCCAAGCGCATGGTCCCCGACTACATCTCCGAGAAGAAGATGAAGGAGTACAAGCTCTCCAAGGGCGAGGTCGAGGGCGAAGGCGACACCTACACCTGCATGGGCTGCCGCTCGTTCCTGACCCCCGACCGCTCGGGCAATGGCTACGGCAACGTCGCGCGCGCCAAGAACTACGAGCCGGGCAAGCCCAAGTACTACGGCCGCTTCAACCAGGGCGTGGTCACCATCAACCTGCCTGACGTGGCACTCTCCTCCGGTCGCGACATGGACCGCTTCTGGCAGCTCTTCGAGGAGCGCCTTGAGCTCTGCCACCGCGCCCTGCGCTGCCGCCACGAGCGTCTTAGGGGCACCCTCTCCGACGCCGCGCCGATCCTGTGGCAGTACGGTGCCCTGGCCCGTCTCAACAAGGGCGAGAAGATCGATCCTCTGCTCTACGGCGGCTACTCCACCATCAGCCTGGGCTATGCCGGCCTCTACGAGTGCGTGAAGTACATGACCGGCTACTCCCACACCGACGCGCAGGCCACGGAGTTTGCCCTTTCCGTCATGCAGAAGATGAACGTCAAGTGCGCCGAGTGGAAGCTTGCCGAGGACATCGACTACTCCGTGTACGGCACGCCCATCGAGTCCGTGACCTACAAGTTTGCCAAGTGCCTGCAGCGCCGCTTTGGCATCGTTGCCGGCGTCACCGACAAGGGCTACATCACCAACAGCTACCACGTCCATGTGACCGAAGAGATCGACGCCTTCACCAAGCTGCGCTTTGAGAGCGCCTTCCAGCGCCTCTCCCCCGGCGGAGCCATCTCCTACGTCGAGGTCCCCAACATGCAGGACAACCTCGAGGCCGTCATCAAGGTCATGCAGTTCATCTACGACAACATCATGTACGCCGAGCTCAACACCAAGAGCGACTACTGCCAATGCTGCGGCTACGACGGCGAGATCCAGCTCGTGGAGGACGACGGCAAGCTCGTGTGGGAGTGCCCCAACTGCGGCAACCGCGATCAGTCCAAGATGAACGTCGCACGTCGTACCTGCGGATACATTGGTACCCAGTATTGGAACCAGGGCCGCACGCAGGAGATCAAGGACCGCGTGTTGCATCTGTAGACCCTGTGACGTGTTCCCAAGGCAACCCCTCTGTGCTCAAACAGTCCTCGCTTCACTGCGGAACTCGCACAGAGGGGTTGCCTTGGGAACTTCTTCTCGTGCCTAGGCTGTCCTCGCTTCGCTGCGGAACTCGCCTGGAGGGGTTATCGCTGGACCTCCCCCATTGCGTCGCGCCTGTATAACCAAATTGGAGCCGCTGGGTTATGAACTACTCTGAGATCAAATACTGTGACATCGCTAACGGAGCGGGCGTACGGACCACGCTCTTTGTCTCGGGTTGCCGGCATCATTGTCCACAGTGCTTCAATCCTGGCACCTGGGCGTTTGACTCGGGCGAGGAGTACACCCGCGAGGTCGAGGACAAGATCCTTGAGAGTCTCGAACCTGCGTATGTGGACGGGCTTACCCTTTTGGGTGGCGAGCCGTTTGAGCCAGAAAACCAGCCTGCGCTCATCTATCTTCTCCAGCGCGTGCGTGCCGAGCAGCCTTCCAAGAACGTATGGGCCTATTCGGGATTCACGTGGGAGCAGCTCCTCGAAGGCCCGAGTCGTGCTCATACCGATACGGTGCAGGAAATGCTTTCCCTTGTCGACGTGCTGGTCGATGGGCCGTTTGTTCAGGAGAAGAAGGACATCACCCTTCGCTTTCGCGGGTCCTCAAACCAGCGCATCATCGACGTGAGGCGTTCTCTTGCGGCTCGCGAGGTATGCCTGTGGGAAGACGACCCCCTCTTCACCACGCATACGTGGTAGGGCAAAGCCCGCGGGCGACTCGTTCTGTGTCACAACGAGCCCCGGCCCCGACTGGTTGTGACGTCCGAAGGGTATTTCTGGTCACAACCAGCCCAACCGGTGTCTGCTTGTGACATCCAGGGGGCAGCATTGGTGACAACCAGCCCGC
>JAFUBJ010000145.1 GCA_017460265.1 Atopobiaceae bacterium
AGAGATAGGAAGGTTGTTGTGTCTTCTTGTTCATGCGAACGAGTGTACCATGACTGAGAGCAAAAGGCGGCCACGGGCATTATCCCCGTGGCCGCCTTGGATCTATGGATGAAGGGGCTGCTAGCGCGTGATGCGCAGCGCAAAGTGGCGAGCCACGATGCGCAGGTCGCAGACAAAGACGGGCTCGTTTGCCTCGTCAACGATGGTGCCGACCTCTCGGAAGAGTGGCTCGCCCGGAGAGACTCCCAGCAGCTCCGACAGCTCGGCGTTTGCCTGGGACATCTCGATGAGGGCATCCTGGACGTGCTGCGGGTGCTTTCCGCTTCCGCGCTCGATCACGTCGTAGAGGTTCTGGTTGTCGAGCTTCTCGGTCTCGAGGAACGGGAACTTGTCAAACGAGAAGTAGGTCACCTCAAAGACCGCGGGCACGCCGTCGGCGGTGCGAATGCGACGGATGCGCAGGACGTCAGCGTTTTCGCTCACGTTGAGGTCTTTGGCAAGCGTGGCGTCGGCGGGCATGTGAGCGCAGTCAAGGAGGCGTGCGCCGGACTTGACTCCTGCCTCGGAGCATACATCGCTAAAGGAGGTGAGGGCACCTGCCTGGGTGAGCTTGGACTGGAGCTTGCGCGTGGTGACGTAGGTTCCCTTGCCCTGCTTCTTGGTGAGGTAACCGTCTGTGGAGAGCTCCTCGATGGCGCGGCGAATCGTGATGCGGCTCACGGAATACATCTCGGAAAGTTCGGACTCTGAGGGAATCTTCTGGCCCACTGCATAGCGTCCGTCATCAATGCCCGACCGAATGTCGTTGATGACCTGCTGATATAGCGGAATGAGAGAATCACCTTCGAGCTTCATCCTCAGGAACCTTCCTTGCTTTACGGTACCTTGCATTATGGTAGATAAGTAATCAAGCAGTAACACAAGCACTTTAACGCTATTTCATCTAATTTGCGTCAAAAAGCTCCAAATCAGAACAAATCAATATTGTAATTATCTTGGGAGAGGAGCGTCAACCCTCGTCTGCCGCTTTGCCGCTCACGCCCCAAGCTGCACGCGTTACCATACATAAATGCATGTACACACAGAAGATGGGAGCTATGACATGACCGTGAATTCGGATGCTGCTCGCGTTGCCGTGCTCGTCGCAGAGGGTCTCGAGGAGATAGAGGGGCTGACCGTCGTCGATCTCCTTTTTAGGGCGGGTATTCCTTGCGACACGGTATCGATCACGAAGGAGCTCACCGTGACGTCGTCCCATAAGGTCACCATCGTGTGTGACCGCTCCATAGCCGACGACGACTTTGACTTTGCCGCCTATAGCCTGGTGGTGCTTCCGGGCGGCGTTCCCGGCACTCCCAACCTGGCCGCATGCAAGCCGCTTGCGGCAGAGCTGCGTTGCCGCTTTGACGAGGGGCTTCCCGTTGCCGCCATCTGCGCTGCGCCCACCATCTTGGCTGAACTTGGCTTGCTTGAGGGCCGCCATGCCACGTGCTACCCGGATCGCCTGCCAGTCCTTCAGGAGCACGGGGCTATCATCGATGCGGGCAGCGTCGTTGTGGACGGCAACCTCACGACCAGCCAGGGCATGGGCACCGCCATCGACTTCGGCCTGTCGCTCATTGCGCAGATCAAGGGGCAGGAAGAGGCGGGCCGCATTTCGCGAGCTATCGTCTACACCGAGTAACGGCTGGGTTTGGTTTAGCCTCCGATACTGCCAAACGCGTCCTTTGCGTTGATACGTTGGGACTGCGGTGGGAATCCTGGACCAAATAGGAACAGGAAGGAATCCGCATGTACAGCACTGAGCAGCGAAGGGTTGCAATAGAGACCTTCATCAGGTTCGACCACAGCTATGCTGACACGATAGCCGAGCTGGGATATCCCGACAGGCACACGCTCAGGAACTGGTGGGGAGAGTACAGGGAGACTGGTGAGGTCCCTATAGCCAAGATAATCCGCGAACCGCGGTTCTCGGACGAGCAGAAGCGCGAGGCGGTCGAGCACTACCTCAGCCACGGCAAGAGGCTGAAGAGGACGATGAGGGCGCTTGGCTACCCGAAGAGTCGCATGACGCTTTGCGACTGGGTCGACGAGCTCGCCCCCGGCCAGCGCAGGTACAGGGGCCCCAACCCGAAGCGGGACCCCGTCCCCGTGGAGAAGAAGGTGCAGGTCGTGGCCGAGCTCGAGGCGCGGACGGGGCCTGCGGTGGAAATCGCCGAGAGGCACGGCGTGTCGCGCACGGCGCCGTACATATGGCGCAGGGAAATCATGGGGGATAATGTCGGGGACACCGAGGAGAGAGGCGTTCCCGTGAGCAAGGAATTCGACGAGCTGCCCGACGACGTCGGCGAGCTCCAGGACATGCTGCGAGAGGCGAAGATGCAGCTCAGGAGGGTGCAGCTCGAGCTCGACGTGCGGCAGGCGACCCTCGAGATACTAAAAAAAGACCCAGGCGCCGACCCGGACCGCCTGTCCAACGCGGAGAAGGCGGCGATGGTGACGGCGCTGAGGGGCAAGTATAGGCTCTGCGAGCTCCTGCCCGTCGTGGGCATGGCCAAGAGCAGCTACGAGTACGCGGCGAACGCCCAGGCGAGGGGCGAGACCGAGGAGCATGCCGCCGCCAGGAAGGCCGTCGTTGCCGCGTTCGAGGCCAGCGGCGGCACGTACGGCTACAGGCGCATCACCGCCTCCGTGGGCGTCGGCGAGTGGACCGTGCGCGGCATCATGAGGGACGAGGGCCTCGTCGCCCGCGCCGCCAAGAGGAAGCGCGGCTACAGCTCCTACGAGGGGGAGACCTCCGAGGCGCCCCCGAACCTGCTGCGCGACGAGAGGGGGAAGCACCACTTCCGCGCCGACGGGCCCAACGAGCTCTGGGTAACCGACGTGACCGAGTTCCGCATCCCTGCCGGCAAGGTGTACCTCTCGCCCATCGTGGACTGCTTCGACGGCATGCCGCTGAGCTGGTCGATCTCGACCTCGCCGGACGCCGAGATGGCCAACTCGTCGCTGCTCGGCGCCTGCGGGTGGCTAGGCGAGGGCGACCACCCCAAGGTCCACTCGGATCGGGGCTGCCACTATCGCTGGCCCGGATGGATAAGGATATGCGACGAGCACGGCCTGGTCAGGTCGATGTCCAGGAAGGGGTGCAGCCCCGACAACGCAAGGTGCGAGGGGTTCTTCGGCAGGCTGAAGATAGAGTTCTTCTACGGCTGTGACTGGAGCGGTGTCACGATCGACGAGTTCATGGGGATGCTCGACGCGTACCTGAGGTGGTATCGTGACGTCAGGATCAAGAGCGACCTCGGCTACAGGAGCCCGATGCAGCACCGTCGGGACCTTGGCCTGGCTGCATAGGGGGTGCACGGATGAAGGTGTCGGAGCTGGCGGACGCCCTGCGCGGATCGAACCCGGAGGCGGAGGTCGTCACGTGCCTGGAGATTCCCGACGGGGAGGGTGACTACCTCCTCTTTAGCGAGTGCCCTCCCTCGTTCGCAGAGCCGTATCCCGGCGACGATGGCAGGTTCCTCGTGCACGCGGCCCTCACGCTCGGTGAGCTCGCCTCGCAGGCATGCGACCCCTCGGTCATACGTGAGCTCGCGAGGGCATTGGAGCGAGAGGCGGACTCGATGGAACCGGATGAGGCAGGCAACGACGAAGGGTACGATAGCTTGTAACGTTGGATCTTGGTCCAAGTTCACCACCGCAGTCCCGTTTGGGGAACTATCGGTTGACAAAAACAGCGACTTCGTCATCATCGACCGCGACGACGGCACGCAGGATACGGTCTATGGCGAGGGTCCGGGCTCGTCGTTCACGTCATCCAACGGACACCGGTACTGGAGCTGATCCGCGACCCCCCTTTGGGGCAAAAAGGTTGCATTCCTTTTGGCGGGGAAATACGCCCTCTCGCCGACATGCTCCCGCTCGAAAAAAAACGCGTGCATACAGTGGACCTGTCACTTGATTGGAAACGTTTACGATGACGTTTACAGCCGTGATGGGAGCGCGCGATGGCAACCATCCATGACATAGCCCAGATCTCCGGTTACAGCATCGGGACGGTGTCTCGTGTGATCAACAACCGCGCAGACGTCAGCGAGAAGGCTAGGAAGAAAATCGAAGCGGTCATTCGGGAGCAGGGCTTCCAGCCAAACTCAAGCGCCCGCACGCTCCGGCAGTCCATGTCTTCAGAGGTCTACATCGTCGTGCGCGGCATCGCAAACACCTTCCTCCAGTCGCTCCTCGAAAAGACCCAGATCCGCATCGGCGAGCATGGCGAGAGCGCGAGCGTGCAGTTCATCAAAGAGGCAGAGGACGAGGTTGCCGTAGCCGCAAAGATCATGCAGGGCATAAAGCCCAAAGGACTGGTCTTTTTGGGAGGCAACACCAACACCTTCCGGCAGACGTTCTCCGTATTCACCGTGCCGAGCGTGCTCATCTCGGCCGATGCGGAAAGCCTCGGGTTCGACAACCTGTCAAGCTTCAGCACCGACGACAGGGATGCTGGTGGCTGCGCGGCGAGGGCGTTGGTCTCGAAGGGGCACCGAAGAATCGGCATCCTCGGTGGATACCCGGGAGACGCCGAGGGAGAGCAGTCGGGCAACGGCCCGTCGCTGCGCATCCGTGGGGCCGTCGAGGAACTCGAACGCAGCGGGGTCTCGTTTGACTTTGCGAGGGACTACGAACCGTGCCCCTTCTCTGCGGAGGCGGGCTACCAGGCTGCGAAGCGGCTGCTCTCGCGCACCCCAGACCTGACCGCCGCCTTTGCCATCAGCGACTCCCTTGCCATCGGCGCGATGCGTGCGTTTCGCGACATGGGGCTTCACACGCCGCGCGACATATCGCTCGTTGGCTTCGACGGGATCGTTCCCACGAGGTACACGATACCCAGGCTTGCCACCATCGAGCAGGACGTCGAACTGCTTGCCCGCAGGGGTGTCGATGACCTGCTCATGAGGATCAGCTGCGAAGGTCCGGCAGTGCACGAGAAGATTCCCTACAGGTTCGTAAACGGCGAGAGCATCGCTCAGCCGAGATAGAGGAAGGTAGGTGGGGCGTTGGCAACGTTGAGCCTGAGGCATGTCCAGACGATCTATCCCATGAGGGATGAGGACAAGGC
>JAFUBJ010000146.1 GCA_017460265.1 Atopobiaceae bacterium
CGGCGGTCCAAGCGGAGCGCCGTACCTTCAGTATAGCCGAGGGAACATGCAATCAAAAAAGGTCACAGATGGCTTACCGCTTCGGGAAGAGAGGGAACCGTTCGGGGGCCTGCGAGACGATGACCAGCTGTTTATTGGTGACGGGATGCACCAGGCGCACTTCGTGCGCATGGAGCATGAGGCCCTTTGCATGACGTCTGCCCCCGTAGAGCGCGTCTCCCACGATGGGATGGCCCAGATGCGCAAGATGGACGCGGATCTGGTGCCTGCGGCCCGTGGCGAGCTCTGCCTCCACCAGCGAGAGGTTCCCCTTTGTTGCCACCGTGCGCAGCCGAGTCAGGGCAGGCTTTCCCGTACGGCCCACGCGCATGCGCCTTGCATCGTGGCGGTCGCGCGCGATGGGCGCTTCCACCTGAAGCCACGCGCCTGCCTGCTGGGGACGCTCCCCCTCGATGACGGCGTGGTCGCGTTTGCGCATGCCATCCCCCGCCACCATTGCGTCAAAGGCCGGCTGGAACTCCTCCGTCAGCGAGAAGAGCACGATGCCGCTCGTGTCAACGTCCAGGCGGTGCAACGCCTGAGGGACCGCGGCGCTCCCCTGCCGCAAAAGATGGCCTTGAACCTGCGCGGTCAACGTCTGCGCGTCGCTTCCATCCCCATGGACGAGGATGCCCGCAGGCTTGTCGACCGCGATGAGGAAGGGATCTTGGTAAAGCACGACAAGCGCATCCTCAGACGACGGTCCGGGCATTCGCGTCGCCCGCAGCTCGAACGTGACTGTCATCCCGGGCGCGAGCTGGGAAGCTCGAGCCAAGGGCGAGCCCTTTGCGTCACGAAGCCCTCCCCCATCAAAGACGCGCGCCACCATGGTGCGCGAGGGAATCAGCTCGCGGACAAGCTCGAGCGCCGTGCAGGACATCTCAACGCCGAAGGACGCGAACCCTGGCGCGCCAGACGTTGGGGCCGTGGCATCAAGGAACGCTGCGGCACGGCCTGTGCTCATGCCGTCTCTCCGTAGAGTTCCTCAAGAAGGTCGGCAAACGACTCGATGACGCTCCATACGTGCTCCGACGCGCGCCAGGCCACGTGGATGGGAATGGTTGCGTCGTCGCCGAGCGATATGACGCGCAGGCCTTCCGGACTGCCCTCCCCGGTCATGGCCCTTGCAAGGTCAATTGGCACGAAGCACGCCCCCACGCCACGGGCGGCAAGGTCAACGAGGGTCTCGGAGTTCTTGGACATCACGCGTGCGACGGGACGTATTCCCGCACGCTCAAGCATCTCGCGGGAGAGATCACCGGGTTCGTCGCCCGTGCCCAGCAGCAGGTAGGGAAGGTCGGCCAACACGGCAAGGTTGCCTGACTGCTCGACCGCCTCGATGGCTGCTGGGGCACCGTCCCCGTAAAGCCTCTCCAACAGGGCATCCGACACCAAAAGCACGACGCGCTCCCGGCGCAAAGGACGCACGACCAGCCCCGAGGCACCCTTGGGGACCGTGGCCACGATCATGTCGACGCTGCCCTCGCGCAAGAGGTCCACCAGCGCGTCGTTTTCGTCTTCCTCGAGCTGGATGCCCACGCCGGGGTGGGTGACATCAAAGGCCGCAATGGCCTGGGGCATGAGCAGGCGACCGCGCGTCGAGGCGATTCCCACGGCAAGAAGGCCCTGTGCGTTGCCGGCGATATCGGCAAACTCCTGCTCGAGTGCGCGGCGCTCCGTCTGGAAGCGTCGCGCATAGCGCAGGAACTCCTCGCCCGCATAGGTGAGCGAAAGGGGCACGGTGCGGTTTACCAGCTTGACGCCCAGCTCCCTCTCGACGCTTGCGATATGCGCCGAAAGCGTCTGCTGCGTCACCAGCAGACGCGCCGCGGCACGCGTGAAGCTGCGCTCCTCGGCAAGCGCAATGAAGTAGTCCATGGTGATGAGGTTCATGGCGTTTCCCGAGCCGTGAAGGAGCTAGGCCATCCGACCGGTCACATGCTTAGCAAGCTCGGCAAGGGGCACCTGCACCTGCTCGTGGGTTCCCATGTCGCGCACGGTCGCAACGCCAGCGGCGACCTCGTCGGCCCCAAGCACCACGCAAAGACGGGCGCCGACCTTGTCTGCCTGCTTGAACTGGCTCTTGAGCGAACGGGCCTGGTAGTCCTCCTCCGTGCGGATGCCCGCGGCGCGAAGGGCCTGCGCCACGCTGAAGACCTTCGCGCGCTGGTCGGGCGTGCAGGCAACATAGACGCACGGGTCAGCAGGCGTCTCGAGCGTGGAGCCCTGCGAGGCGAGCGCGAGCGCGATGCGCTCGAAGCCCACGGCAAAGCCGATGCCGGGCGTGGGACGACCGCCCTCAAGCTCCATGAGGCCGTCATAGCGCCCGCCGCCACCGATGGCGCCCACGCCAGAGCCTGCCACGTCGACCTCAAAGACCGTGCGCGTGTAGTAGTCAAGTCCGCGCACGAGGGTCGGGTCCTCCTCATAGGCAACGCCAGCCTCGTCAAGATAGGCCTTGACCTGCGCATAGTGCGAGGCGCAGTCGTCGCAGAGGTTGTCCTTGGCAAGGGGCGCCGCAGCCATGACCTCGCGGCAGTGGTCGTTCTTGCAGTCAAAGGCGCGCAGCGGGTTGACCTCGGCGCGCTCCATGCAGTCGGCGCACATCTCGTCTGCGTGATCATAGATGAACTGGCGCACGCTCTGGCGATACGCGGGGCGGCACGCTGCATCGCCCATGGAGTTGATGCGCAGCGTCAGGGCGTCGTGGGCAAAGCCCAGCCGCTCGAAGTACTGCATGAGCATGATGATGACCTCGGCATCGAGCGCCGGGTCGGAGGCGCCCAGCACCTCCACGCCAACCTGGTGGAACTGGCGCAGACGGCCCTTCTGCGGGCGCTCGCCGCGGAACATCGCCTCGCCATACCAGACCTTGACGGGAGCCCCACCCTGGGGGACAAAGTTGTTCTCGACCGCGGCGCGCACCACGCCTGCCGTGCCCTCGGGACGCATGGCCATGCGCTGGCGGGCCTTGAGGTGCGCCTCGCTTCCGCGCTCAAGCACGTCGGGGAGGAGCGCACCAGAGAACACGCGGAACATCTCCTTGCGCACGACGTCGGTCGACTCGCCGATGCCGTGGACAAAGGTGTCGACCTGCTCGATGGCAGGGGTCTCCATCTGGTCAAAGCCGTAGGTGCCAAACAGGTCGCGCGCGACGTCCAGCATGTGCTGCCACGCACGCATGTATCCGCCAAACAGGTCTTCTGTTCCCTGGACCTTTTGTGCCATATGTGTCTCCTCCGAAGGTGTTCATCAACAGAGACACAGTATAGCGTTGACGGGCGGGCACGGCAGCGTCTGGTCGGCATTGCGTTGATGTTGGTGGCCCCTCCTAGATGAGGTCCAGGGCGGCCTCGTACCGTATGTCGGCGCGCATTCCCTCGACGGAGGCGTTGAGGGGGTACTCCCATCC
>JAFUBJ010000147.1 GCA_017460265.1 Atopobiaceae bacterium
CCTCGGCAGAGCCCGCGCCAATGATGGTGAGGATCTCGTCGATGAACAGGATCACGTCGTCGGAGGACTCGACCGCGGCGCCGACCTTCTTCATGCGCTCCTCAAACTCGCCGAGGTACTTGGAGCCCGCGACGAGGGAGGCCACGTCAAGCGTCCAGATCTGCTTGCCACGCAGCATGTCGGGCACCTCGCCCGAGGTGATGAGCTGCGCCAGGCCCTCAATGATGGCGGTCTTGCCCACGCCGGGATCGCCCAGGATGAGCGGGTTGTTCTTCTGGCGGCGGGCAAGCACCTGCATCACGCGCTCGACCTCGCGGTCGCGCCCGATGACCGGGTCAAGCTTGCCGTCGGCCGCAAGTCGCGTGAGGTTGCGCCCGTACTGCTAGAGCATCGAGCCCTCGTCGGCCTGCTGCTGGCCCATGCCGCCCACAAACTGGGCCCCGCCAAAGCTCATGTCGCCCACGGGCTGCTTGCGCTCGCCGCCGTCGGCGCCATTTTTGATGAGCTCGTCAACGGAGCTGCGGATCGCGTCTCCCGAGACGCCCATGCGCGACATGGCCGTCATGGCACGGCCGTCGCCCTCGGCCACGATGCCCAGAAGCAGGTGCTCGGTGGCGATGTAGGTCTGGCCGTGGGTCATGGTCTCACGGTAGGCGTCCTCAAGGACGCGCTTGGCGCGAGGTGTGAAGGGAATGTGACCGCCGGGAACGGGCTCCGACTCCTCGGAGGAGATGGAGCGCACGGTGGCAAGCGTCTCGTCGTAGGTGACGTCAAGCTTGGCAAGCGCCTGGGCAGCGATGCCCTCGCCCTCCTTGATGAGAGCAAGAAGCAGGTGCTCAGTGCCCACGTACATCTTGCCGAGGCTACGCGCCTCGTCCTGAGCAAGGCTCATGACCTTGCGTGCTTTGTCTGTGAACTTCTCGAACATTCGACTCCTTATGCATTGGGTATACGGTTGGTGTGTACCCAACTCTTGCCCCCGTGAGTCAGACGTGCAAAAAGACTGAAACATGGCGCTTTGGGATGGCAATTTGGGACAGTTCTTTTCTTGCCGCCGTGGCGGTTCGCTGGCTGGCCGACCATCCCCTCCCTGCTGCGTTACCATACTGTCAGCAAAGGAGGAGCCGTGGCATTTGACGCAAAATGGGAAGACTACCAACGCCTTGCATTGCGCTTTGCGCGCTCGCTGCAGGACATGGAGCCCGTCGTTGCCGCAAAGGAGTTTGTGTCGTTTGGCCGCCGATATGCGCAGGACCGCGACTCGCTTCCCCAGACCGACGCGGACCGCGCGTTTCACCTGGTATCGGAGGCCGTCACCCTTGTTGACTACCAGCTTCCTTTCGCCACGGACGAAGAGGCCGAGACCATCATTCCGCGCGCGCATCGCCTGCTTGAGGAGGCGCTTACGCTCGATCCTCACTGCTACGACGCCTCGCGCATATCCGTCGCGGCAAACTGCCCGTCTTTCGAGAGCTACTACGACTATCTTTGCGAGGTGGAGCCCGAGGTACGCGCATATTGCGAGGAGGCGCGCAATGCGGCGCTGAGCAGCGGGTCGGACGAGCGAGCGACCGCAGAAGCGGCACTTGCCCTTCACCCGCACCTGCGGTGGCTCGCGGCGCTGGCCAGCAAGGCGCTCATCTGCGGAAGAAACCACGAGGCGCTGCGTTACTGCGAAGAGGCCTTCCAGCTGGATCCCGCCGACATGGCCGACGCGCGGTTTACGGCGGCCCTGGCCTATGCAAAGCTCGAGGACGAGCAGGGCCTCGACCAGCTCGAGGCACGCTGCCGCAAGCTGCCCCACCCCTACGGGTCCAACGACGCGTGGATGCTCCTCGCTCGCCTTTCCCTTGCCCAGAAGCGCCTTGACTTCCCGCTTGCGCGACAGATTCTTGCCAAGATAGCTGAGCTCTATCCAAACGCCGCGATCACGCTCGCGCGCCAGAAGGAGCTTCCTGACGGTGTCTTCGCCCGGCTGGCCCTGCCGCCCTTCAGCGAGGACGAGCTGATCGTGGCAACGTCAGAGGCAACCGTGCTTACGCAAGAGGGGCGCGACTCCTTTGGCCGCGGCGCGCTGGGCTCGTGGCTGCTGCAGGAAAGCCTGACCATTGCAACGCATGAGCAGATTGACGAGATTAGCCAGGAGATTGACATCAACGCAATCCCCCATAAGAGCAACGACGACCGCGGCAACAAGGAGTGGTGGCAATGAACGCACGAGCCGAGCTCATTGAGCGTGTTGCCCTGCGCAGGCGCGACCAGCTTGGGCCGCTGTCTGACGCCGCCTTCCAGGAACTGTTTGACGACGTTCAGGCCGACGTCGAACGCTTTGTGGAGACGCCTGAGGAAGAGGCGCTGCTTTTAGTTGCCAAGGCGCTCGACCGACATGAGGAGGCCCGCAAGGACGAGGACCTCATGGATGACGACGCGTTCTTCTCGTCGCGTGCCAAGCGCATGGCGCGTCTGGGACGCGACTGCGACACTGCGTTGTCTGTTGACCCCACCTGCTTTGACGCTGCTCTCTTGTCCACGCTCTCTAAGGACATGGATCCGGATTTTGCGCTGAAACCTCTGCTTGAGCTTGAGCACCGAGCGATTGGCACCCTTGCCAAAGGCGCTCTTCCGCCCGACGCCTGGAGCGACCCAAAGCTGCGGCCCCTGCTGCGCATCAAGGCGGCCGTGGCGCGCACCTGCCTTGACTCGTCGCGCTACCGCATGGCCGCCAAGAAGGCTGAGGAGGTCATCACTCTATCGCCGTCAGATGTCACGGGCGTTCGCCACACCTGCGCCCTTGCGTATGCCCGTCTGGAGGACGAGACGGCCTTCGATGCCCTTGACGTGCGCTTTTCTCGCCAAGGAAGCACTTTTGAGCACCTTGCACGGACCATCTTGCTGTACAAGCTTGGCCGAATGGGCGCTGCCCGGCGCGCGTTGGGCGGATTCTCCCGCCTGTGCGAGGGCGGTGCCTACGCCCTAATCAAGCCCGTCATGGTGGACACGTACCTTCCGGACAGGCCCGAGGCTCCCGCCCTCAGCTTTGCCGAGGCAACCCTTGCCGTTCACGAGGCAGACCCCATCATCTGCGACGTTCCCGACTTTGTTGCCTGGGCGCAAGGGCAGCGCGACACCTACTTTGCCGCCCAGGACTTTGCCCGCCGCAAGGGATACGACTGGTAGCCCGGCGCCCGCACTGGTCGCAAACGGGCCTGTACTTCAGGGTTCCAGGTATTTCGGCATCATATTCGTCTTCCTGCAACAGATAACTCAGCCTTTAATTATTTCGGCATCATATTTGTCTTCCTGCAACACGATTTGCCTTCAAAGCCATTTGCTTTCCAGAATGTGTGTTGCACAAACTCAAATATGATGCCGAAGGGCTTCCGCTGATAATCTTTTGTTGCACGAAGGCAAATATGTTGCCGTCTTTTGCGTTTTGGACGAATGCGCGTCGCAAAGACAATGGCGGTGGTCACAAGTAAAGCCGGTCGCAAAGGGCCATCCCTTCGCGACCGGCTCGTCGTTCGTTATTGCTGAGCGCTTAGTCGCCGATGCGCTCGGCCATGAGATCGTAAATCTCCTCCGCCGTGGTGCAGGCGTAGCAGGCCTTGAGCAGCTCCTCCTCCTGCAGGATGCCCATGAGCTTCTGGAGCATCTCAATCTGGGCATGGGCCTCGGCGATGGCCAGCATGAAAAGAATCTTGGGGTGCAGCGTAATCTCGGGGCTGCCCATCATCTTGAACTCGACCGGCGTCTTGATGGTGGCGATGCCAATGCAGGTCTGGTTGACGTGGATGCTGTCGGAGTGCGGAATGGCAATGTCCATGCCCTGCGCCGGCAGTGCGGTCGCACAGACGACCTCTCGGTCGCACACCGCCTGGGGGAAGCTTTCCTTTGCGTAGCCGTTGTCAACAAACCCCTGCGCAACGATCTTCAGCGCCTCGTCAGCATCCTTTGCCTCGACGCCAACCTTGATGAGTTCCTTCTTGAGCAGCATGGTGGCTTCCTTTCCGCGGTGGACGGACTCAATTCTATCGATATACGGTTTCTTTTGCTTCTCCCGCATACCGTCCCTCTACTTGTATATAATAACATGTACAAGCTGTCTTGTACACTACTTTGTGTACCAATTTGGAAAGGACGGAATCATGCTCGTAAACCTACGTGACATCTGCGCCATCGCCGAACAGAACAACATGGCCATCGGCTCGTTCAACGTGCCCAGCTTTGAGGCTGCACGTGCGACCCTGGACGCTGCCGAGGAGACGGGCTACCCGGTCATCCTTTCCCACGCCGAGGTCCACGACCCGGTTGCCCCGCTTGACAAGATCGGCCCCATGCTGGTGGCCCTCGCCGAGCGCTCGAGTGCCCTCGTCTGCGTGCACCTCGACCACTGCGAGAACCTCTCCTACATGCGCAAGTGCCTTGACATGGGCTTTACCGGCGCCATGTACGACGGCTCCTTCCTCCCCTACGAGGAGAACGTGGCCAACTCCCAGCGCGCGGCCGACATGTGCATGAACTACGACTGCGGCCTTGAGTGCGAGATTGGCTCCATGGGCTCGCGCGAAGGCGGCGAGCGTGACGAGGGCGGCACTGCCGAGGAGGCCGGCGCCGTCTACACCGACCCCGCAATGGCTGCCAAATTCATTGACGAGACCGGCCTGGACATCCTGGCCTGCTCGTTTGGCACCGTCCACGGCATTTACAAGGGCGAGCCGCACCTCAACTTTGACGTGCTCACCGGCATCCGCGAGCTGCGCCACATTCCACTGGTCATGCACGGTGGCTCGGGCGTATCCGACGAGGACTACCACAAGGCCATCGATGCTGGCATCCGCAAGATCAACTACTACACCTACGGCGCCAAGTTTGCCGGCGAGAACGTGCTGAAGATGATCGCCGACAAGCGCGCCGACAACCCCGACGCCCTGGTGTATTGGCACGACATGACCACCGCTGCCTACGAGCGCTACCTTGAGGTCACCATCGAGACCATGAAGGTCTTCGCAAACGGCGCCAAGCCCGTGGCATAAGCACCCAACCTGCCCTCCCTTCCTTTTGAGGACGTGGCCCGGAGATTCGGTCTCCGGGCCACGTCCTTTTTGGATGACAGGTGAAGTGGGACGGAAGCCTCCGTCCCGGGTGTCCTACTCGGCAGCGGCCGCCTCCTCGGCATCGCGCTCGTTCAGCGTGTGCTGGCCATAGCGATGGAACACAGCCACGGCCTCCTCAATCTGCTCGGGCGTCATCTCTGCCATGGGAAGTCCCGTGGAAAGGGCCACCTGCACGGTCTTGGCCGCCTCCTCCAGGTAGACGCACGCAAAGAGCGCCTGGCGCAGGTCGCGGCCGACCGAGATCACGCCGTGGTGCTTGAGCACGACGGCCAGGCGGTCGCCAATGGCCTCGACGGCCTGCACACCCATCGACAGGCTGCCGGGATCGCCATAGGCGGCAACGTTGACGGAGCCCTCGGCAGCGTTTGCCATGGTGGACAGGTTGCAGGGAATCTCGTCCATGACCAGGCCCAGGCCCGTGGCATACGGCTGGTGCGTGTGGATGACGGCGTTCACCTTGGGCATGTGCTTAAAGATGTAGAGCAGAGCCTCGGTGTCGACGCTCGCCTTGCGCTCGCCCTCCACGATGTTGCCGTCAATGTCCACCACGAGCATGTCGTCGGGAACCATCTCGTCGTAGATCATGCCGGAGGGCGTGACCACGAAGAGGTCTCCGTCGGGACCCTTCACACGCGCGGACAGGTTGCCGCCCGAAAGGGCAATGAGCCCATAGCGGTCCATCTTGAGCGCATACTCAAGCATCTGCTTCTTGACGTCTTCAAACATGGGTCACTCCTTCTCCTTCTTCTGGGCCTTCGTTCCCAGCGCGGCATTGCGGGTGCGGGCCCCCTTCTTTTTCGTAGGCTGCTTGCGCTCCTCGCGCTGGGCCTTGATCTCGTCCGACCGCTCCATGTAGGTGCCGTTCTCGCGCCTTGAGCGAGCCTTGAGCATGTCGGGATGCACGGCCATCTCGATGGCGTCTATCTCGTCAAAGAGCTCCTTGCCATCGGTGTACTTCTTGGTGCTGATCCAGTAGCGACCGCGCGTGAGCGACGTCTGCCCCGCGCGAATGAACATCTTGCCGTTCTGCGCGTTCGAACGAACCAGAAAGCTCTCGACCGTTGCGTAGTCGTAGCGGTCTTGACGTCCCCACAGCTCAAAGGTAATGGACTCGCCGTCAAGGTGCACGTAGCGCGGGTACGCATGGCTTATGACGAGGTTCCACAGCTGGTAGAACGCCGCGATGGCAAAGATAGCCAGAATCACAGGGGCAAAGTAGTTGCCCCAGATGGCCTGGTAGCCACACCACACCAGCACGACGATGCAAAAGACGATGGTGGCTGGCACCTCGATGGTGTAGTAGGGGTTCTCAAACTCAAAGGTCTTGCGCATGACGCTCCTCGCATGCTTCCTCGGTACAAATCGGGGCCCAGCATGTGGGCCCCGAATAGCGTGCTTTGCTACAACGCGTTATGCGTTAAGCTCGGCAGCCTCCTTCTTGATGCGGTTGCGGTTCCAGATGGCCATGGCCACGGAAACAGCGCCCACGACGGCGATGCCCACGATGGGGTTCAGGCCGAAGAGACGGAAGATGATCCAGGTCAGCGGGTTGGCGCCGTCGCAGATGGACGAAATGGCGGACGCGCCGGCCATGTCGAAGCCCACGGAGGCGGCAACGGTGGTGATGGTCGGGGCCAGGTCGGTCGCGATGTAGAGGCCGACGGTCAGGATGATGAGGCCGGAGACGATGCCACGGAAGCCGTTGTTGTGAACGACCGGGGTGATGAGAACGAACATCCAGGGGATGACGGCGAGGTCAGCGAACGGCAGGACGCGGTTGCCAGGCAGGGCCACGGCCAGGAAGATGCAGGCCGGGACGAGCACGAGCGCGATTGCCAGGGTGACGGGGTGGCCGACGCCCACGGCGGAGTCGAGGCCGATGTAGATCTTGCCAGCGCCCTTGAAGTGGTCGGAGACGAACTTGTTGGCAGCCTCAGAGATGGGCACGAGGCCCTCCATGAGCAGGGCGGCCATACGCGGGATGAGCACGAGGCCGGCGCCCATCTGAACGCCGAGGTTCAGGATGGTGATGATGGAGGTGCGGATGTCAGCGGGATCAAAGTAGGCAAGGCAGCCGATGATGATGCCCATGACGGTGCCGAGCAGCAGGGGCTCGCCAAAGACGCCGAACTGCTTCTGCAGGGACTCGGTGTTGATGTCGATGTCACGAACGCCCGGGATCATGTCGAAGATCTTGTTGAAGAGCATGGCGATGGGGGCGTAGGCGGTGGAGAAGCCGTGAGGCAGGGAGATGCCGGGGATGCCCAGGGACTCCTGCACGAGCGGAGCGGTGTAGTCGCCAAGGACCATGATGATCATCATGTTGAAGATCGCCGCGAGGAATCCGAACATGATGTTGTTGGTAGCGGCGGCAACGAGGGCGCCGGTGAATGCGAAGTGCCAGTAGTCCCAGATGTCAACGTCGACGGTCTGGGTGGTGCCGGTGAGGATCATAACGATGTTGACCACGAGGCCAAGAGGAATGATCATGACGCCCACCTGAGAGGCGAACGCGATGGCGGCGGCCGCAGGCCAGCCCACGTCCACGACGTCAAGCGTCAGGCCAAACTTGGTGCACATCTCGGAAACGGCGGGTACGAGCTGGCCACCAAAGACCTGACCAATAACCAGGTTCAGGCCAATGAAGCCGACGCCGACGGTAAGGCCTGCGCGCAGGCTCTTGCCGAAGCCGGCACCCAGAACGCAACCAAAGATCGTCAGGATGATCGGCATCATGACGTTGGCGCCCAGGTCACTGATGAATTGGAAAGGTGCAAGCAATGCTTCCATTATTTCTTCCTTCCATCTTTGTCGGGTTTTCCGACACTTACTTACCGAACAAAAAAGTGCAAAGTAGTACCAGACGCTCCGCGGCAACCGCCTGGATACGTACCAAAATCAGGTGGCGAGCCATTTGCTCGCCCGAGGGCGGGACCTAAGCCCCTCCCCTGTTTGAAGGCAGCCTAGAGCCTTACTCCTCCATGAGGCGCAGAATCTCTGCGTCAGAGGCCTCGGTGCCAACGCCCATGAGATAGGGAACGCCGTTGACATACGGGCAGTGGAGCTCGGTCGGGGCGATCGAGGTCGCAACGATGAAGTCGTAGTTGCGGGACTGCTCGGGAGCGGAAGCCAGGGGAACCTGGGTGATCTCGTACTGGCCCTTGTAGCCATGGGAATCCAGGAGCTCCTCAACCTTCTTGCGAGCGATCGTGGAGGTCACGATGCCGGATCCGCAGGAGAGCAGGATGCGCTTCTTACCAGCTGCCATTTCTTACCTTCCTTTCTGCACGAGAAGTTCGTGCGTTGACACCAAAAGATAAGGCTACTCGCCAATGACGATGACACGCGCGCGGCGGGTGCGCTCGCGGGTGCGGTCGTAGTCAACAAAGAAAATGCTCGCAAGGCCGTTGGTCTGGAGCTTGCCGTCGCCGACCTCGAGGGTCACGCTGCTGCCGACGATGGTCGAGCGCAGGTGGGCGTCGCCGTTCCAGAGCATCGTGCGGTCGCCACCGGGGAGGTACGAAAGCGCGTCAGGCCAGCTCTCGACCTCCTCGAAGTGCTTGAGGCCGGGATAGCGGAACGTCGACCAGTCGTGCTGCTCGGGGAACATGATCTCGAGGCCGTCGTTGAGGTCTGCCTGAAGGAACGTGTCGCCTGCGGGCGTGTAGTCGTGGTCAAACTCCTCGATGAACATGGCGCAGGTGGTATGGCAGGAAATGACGGTCGCGATGCCCTCCTTGATGCCGCTCTGGGCGACGATCTCGGCAACCTGGGCGGTGATGTCTTTGTAGTCGGGCTTGCCAGCGCAGGTCTGGACCTTGAGTTCTCCCTTGTACACAGCCATGGTCGGCTCCTCTCGTGGTTAGTGGCTTACTCGGCAGCGATGTCGGCGCGGACGCGGTCGAGCGCAGCAAACATCTCTTCGAGCACGGCAAACGGGTCGTCTGCGGCAACGATGCCGGAGGTGCCGCCCGTGGCGTCTCCGCCAAAATAGATGGCGTCGTAGACGTCCTGGCCGGTGGAGATGCCTGCGGCCTGGAGCACGAAGGTCTCGGGCGAGACGTTCTTGACGGCGGCGGTGCTCTGACGGATGTAATCCTCGCCGGCAATCTGGCCGGTGCCAATAAGGCTGTTGAGCTCGCACGTCATGATGTCGGGGTGAAGCTCTGCGATGGCCGCGGCCTCCTCGACGGAGTCGGCGCAGACGCAGGTGAGGATGCCCAGCTCACGGGCGCGGACGATGCACTTGGCAAGCTCGCCCACTGTGAGGGGGTTCTCTGCGTGGGTGAGGAAGGTGGCCTTGACGACAGCAGCGGCAAGCGCCTCGGGCAGGATGTGGCCCATGCCACGGCCGGGCTTGAGCGACTCCATGGCCTGCGCACAAGGGAGCAGGTTGGGGCAGTTCTCGATAACCCAGGGGAGGTCGATCAGCTGGGCGGTGAACAGGCACTCAAAGCCATAGCGGCCAGCCAGCTCGTCGGTCTTCTTGGCGAGCTTACGAAGCTCCTCACCATACAGATACGACTTGGGGTTGACCACGAAAAACGGCCTGTGCAGGACTGCCTTCTCCATTGCTGTTCCTTCCTTTCGCGCAAGCATATAGTAACGCTTCTACACGTTTCGTACACGAGTATAGCGATTTTGTGGGGTCTTGTACAGTATTTACTAGACAAGTTTTTCCAGACGGCAGACGGCATCCACCGGCAGGTGGGCGGTCATTCGCATAAACAATTGTTAGTAAGGCGTTTCCGCAGCTCAGACTATCTGTGCTGAGTTGACTCGCCCACAATGGCCTGGCCAGCCGTCAGCCACGAAAGGCTCCAGTCAAAGGGCGTCCTGTCCTCAAAGCTGATGGTCTGCTCCAGCACCAGAAGGGGTGCAGATTCGTCGCAGTGCAGGTAGGCGCCATGCTCCGTTCCTGCAGCGCGGGCCGTGTAGCGGACCTTCACATGTCCAACACGCTTGCCCGAGCAGCGCTCGACGGCGGCGTTTCCGCCCTCCACCGTGAAGTCGGCCTTCTCGATACCCGGGCAGCGGCGCATGCTGATCCAGCTCTCGATGCACATGATGGGCTCTCCGCCCACGCTCCTCACGCGGCGCAGGAACAGCATCGGCGCGCCAGGATCCTCGTCCACCTCGTAGGCCACGTCCACAGGTGCTGGCAGCACTATCTGGTCGAGCACCGCGGTTGTAAAGCTTTTGCCCTGCTCACGAAGGGATTCTGCAAACGAGATGGTCCCGCGGCCGGCCGGATGAGAGATGCCGCCTTCCGCCACAAAGGTTCCGCGACCGTGCGACTGCACGAGCAGGCCCTCGTCGACCAGCGATTTGATGGCATGGCGAACCGTTCCGCGCGAGAGACCGAACATGTTCATGAGTTCGTGCTCGGAAGGAATCTTCTTGCCCGCGCCCCATGCGCGCGAGTAAATCTTTTCGCGCATGATGTCTGAAAGCTGGGAATGGAGCGTGGACGAGGACGTCTTGTCCAGCTTGGTTTCTCCGAGCGACGACAGCGGTGCGTCCGCATCTGCATAAGGAGTGGGTATGTTTGTCCTGCCTTGAGGCCTTCTACCTGTCATGCCTTCGAAGTCCATGCTGGCCCCCGATCAGTCCCACGTCTGCTTACTCACTTAAATATATGAGTTATGAACGTGATGAAACAAGTTGTGTGCAACTACATGCAAGCAGTGTACAACTTGGAGCGGACAGAAATAGGACTCTTTTCGTCTTCTGTTTGTCTGTTCGGTAATTGGCGAATACGCGGGGCGCTTTGGTATACTATGTTCTTGCCTACATCCGCGTCCCCATCGTCTAGCGGCCTAGGACACCGCCCTTTCAAGGCGGTAACACGGGTTCGAGTCCCGTTGGGGGCACCATTTGATCTCAACCGCCTATCTCTAGGCGGTTTTTCATGTGAGGCTGACACCCCAGGGACTCGAATCGGAAAGCCCGCCTGTTTGCGCAACGGCATGGGCAACAATCTGCACGATTGACCCCGCAGAAAAGCAAGATTTGCAGCATGCTGCATGATTGGTAGATATTGCAGCATACTGCCATATTTGCTAATCTTGCAACATGCTGCAAATCAGGAAAGGACCCAACGTGCAGATAACCTCTTCCGTCGAGGCAGGCGCCTTCGTCAAATCGCTCAGAGAGCTGCGTGGCCTCAGTCGCCAGGAGCTCTCTAGCAGCTCAGGAATACCGCTGAGAACCGTTTACGCTGTCGAGAAGGGCGAGCTCAACAACCTCAGCGTAGACAGACTAATCGCGCTCCTCGCGGCATTGGACGCTCGTCTGGACGTTCGCGTCACAACACCTGAAACCGCAGAAGAAGCCGAAACGAATCGCCTGGTCAAGCTAGCTGCGACAGGGACTCTTGACGCAGATAGATGGGGGCTCCTGTCATGAGAGCCCGTCACCGCACGCTCCTGCTCTATATCGCTGGCACGCTTGCGGGGCACATCTTGCAAGACGAGGACGGTGCGCTGAGCTTCACCTACGAGCCTTCCTACTCGGGCCCTCCTGTTTCTCTATCCATGCCCATCGCGCCTATCGCATACTCGCAGCACATCATACATCCCTACCTGCAGGGACTCCTTCCAGATGATCCGGCAGTACGCGCAGACATCGCGGACCGCTACAACTGCTCGGGCGAGAACCCCTTTGCCCTCCTATCCCACATCGGCCTGGATTGCCCAGGTGCTGTCCAGCTCGTACCAGATGACGCCGCCCATCTCGTCGAGAGTAGGTCCGGCAGCCTCACAGAACTGTCGGAATCGGATCTTGAGGAGCGTCTGCGCCTTCTGCGCGAACGTGCCTCGAGCCCATGGGGGGCAGGTCGCGCAGGACGGTGGTCCCTCGGTGGCGCTCAGTCGAAGATGGCCCTCAGACACCAAGACGGACGATGGTATGAATGCGAGGGATCTGAGCCCACAACGCACATTCTCAAGCCTGGCGTCGCCGGTTACGACAATCAAGCCCTTGACGAGTATCTCTGCCAGAGAGTGGCATCAGAGATGGGGCTGCCTGCAGCACGCGTTGATTACCTTACTTTTGGCTCCGAGCGGGCAGTCTCCATACAAAGATACGACCGAGTCTCAAATGAGGATGGAACCATCGTCAGAGTGCATCAAGAGGACCTTTGCCAGGCCCTCGGCGTCGACCCGAGTCACAAGTATGCAGAGCAGGGCGGACCATCCTCCCCCGACGTGCTGGCGCTTCTTGGAGCCACCGGCACCGACGCACCCCGCAACCTGCAGATCTTTGTCCTATATTTGCTGTTCAACTACCTCATGGGCGCCACCGATGCCCATGCCAAGAACTACTCCATTCTCTTGGGAACTGAGGGCACAGCCCTCCTCGCCCCTCTACACGACGTCGCTTCCATAGCGCCGTACCAGTCACTTTCTCCAAGACGCAGGAAGCCCTTGAGAGCTGCCATGTCTATAGGGGGCGAGAACCGTTTTTGCATGCTCGATGGCAAGCATCTTGAGCAGCTCTCGCATGTCGAGAGCCTTGTGACCGCTGGCGTGACACGCGAATGGATCACATCATCCGCCGAACGCATGGCTACGGAAATTCCCTCAGCACTGCAGTTGGTCATGGATGGAGCAAACGAAGCTTGTCTGGACGGAATCGAACAAGTTGGCCCTGCGCTCATGCGCGAGATAAGCGCAAACTGCAGGCGGTTACTCGAACGCCTCTGAAGGGTTCGTCTGCTTCGCTGACGGAGCACCATCTGATTGCACAGCCACCCGCGGGTGGCTTTTTTCGTGCGCGCCGAAGCCCTGTGCCGGGACTCGAACCCCGCTGGGATGGTATTTCGTTCTGGGGTGCCACCCCTCGTAAAACCCGAAGTACCCTGTTGGAGGGGGAGCTTGTACATCCACCTGGGAAAACGCACATAAGGGGTGCCCCAAAGGGTACTTTGCTTTTTATCCCGGCGGCCAACGCGCCTTGTCTATACCGCCACGTCGCTTCCGTCTGCACACAACTCGGGGCCGAAGGGCATCGAGGGCCCCTCTGTGGGCAATTGCGTGCATTCTCTGGAGCGCCAACTGGCCTTTCTTCGCCAGAACTGCACGCAACCGCCGTGGGACCGGCCAAAGTGGCGCTGCACACTGCAGTTGCGTGCAACGGCACGGCCTGACAGCTCAAGCGCCAGGAGCTTTGAAAGCACAACAAGAAGGCGCACCCGAACCAAGACGCACGCCTGCCTCAACCTGCCCGACGTTAGTGCAGAAGCTAGAAGCCGATCCTATAGTTATCCAGCACCAACGTATCGTTTTCGGAATAGCGGTACCGGTTTGTGATGACCAGCTTCTGCGGCAGTTTGCCAGTCTCGCAATATTGCGGCTTCACAAGGACCTCCTCCGCATACACCAAGTCGGGATCCATGTCGCATTCCTGCGCCTGGGTTAGCAGCAGCTCGATCCAATCTCCCGTAGATTCCCGATAGATCCTCCGATATTCCGTCTTGTCGTCAAACAAATGACACTCCCACGGGACCTCGTCCTTAAGCGCCTCGCAGCCCTCAAAAACCGGCTCCCCGTCTCTCATCGTGTAAGGCTCAAATACCAGCTTGTCCGGATAGTAGGCAAGGATATAGCCCTTTGCCGGAGCGTTATTGGTAGGAAAGGAAGCCATCTCTCTCCTCCTCCATTCCCTCTCGATACCACTGGACCAGCTTTTCGTCTGAGATGTACGGGTCGTTGCGATCCC
Source organism: Atopobiaceae bacterium (assembly GCA_017460265.1). Taxonomy (GTDB): domain Bacteria; phylum Actinomycetota; class Coriobacteriia; order Coriobacteriales; family Atopobiaceae; genus UBA1367. Next base: position 13,836 of record JAFUBJ010000147.1, read on the forward strand.
GTATTGCCTGCATCAGCTCGAGCGGCATGAACTCTTCCTTCTCTGCTTCTATTTGCGCATCCCCTTGGTCTAACACGCCCAGAGACTTGATCTTTCTTTGCAGCATCAGCTCGAGAACGCGGCTGACCAGGTCCGTCAGGACCGCTGTGGTACGAAGGCTCAGCGGATATTCGAGCCTGTACTTTTCGGGAGACCTCTGCTCCGCCGCCCTGTAGTAGCAGTCAAGGGCGGGATAGGCCATGATCTCTCCGTACCCATCCCGTGTGCGCTCGCCAATAAACGCATGAAGCAGCGGGGAGATGTCTATCGGCTGGCCGTCGCATGTCTCTAGGCGCATCACGGAACCTTTCGCAAGGCACCGGCATACCGCGCCGTCCTTACCCCAGCGCAGATTCTGGCTGTAGTCCATGTAGACGTCCAGGTACCTTCCCACGACCCGAAGCCTTCCGGGGGCGTTCAGCACGCGCTCGATTTCCCCCAAGAAGCCTTCTTCAGTCGTGTCCTGCATCCCCAAACGGTTGAGGATCAACGTATGGGCAAGGCAGCTTACGTCAAAGCTTCTGGCAAGGCGCTCTTCCCGCACCTCGGCTTCCGCGAGCCGGTCGACGCTGATGCGCACATACCCAAAGCCCTCTTGGGTCAGACTGCCCATCGTCAATTGCTGATGGGCCTTCAAGAACGAGAACACCGCCTTCAGGTCGTCATCTGACCCGTAGATCATGCCCCTGAACATCTGCCCGCGGCTTAGCGCATCGACCATGCCGTCTTCCTGCGAGGCGATGCGCTCTATCTCCGGCTTTGTATAGACCGTGAGCATGTTCTCGAAGCTCTTGGCATACGCATCGCCGACGCCCACGTCCTGCTCGACTCGGTTTGGGTCCTTCCCGGAGGAAAGCCGATAGCGGAGCTGTTTCTTATCAAGCTTAACCACCGACATGCATAGTGGCAGCGGCAGCAGCCGCGCACTTTCGTCGCCGATATAGGCATTTGAAAAGACCATTCTCCGTAGCCTGGCCTTCATGTCGTCATCGGCAAGCTTCTCCAGCGCGTCGCGGAAAACCATTCCGGGCACATAGGTGATCGTGCTAGGACCATCCTCATAGGGCGCATGGATGCACATCGGCGTGATGGGCATGACGCTGTATTCCACCCTGTCAAAAGCCAAACCCTTGGTGGGCTGCTCCCATCGTGTTGCGTTCCGCTCTCCCCTGACCAGCCTGCACTCTACTTCGCCGGAGATTCCCTCCATGCGGACGCCAATATGCTTGACTGACTCGAGGCCCCGCGCGAGGCCATCCCAGTCTTCGCCCACCTCCACCGTTGCATAGAAGTCCTGGCCTGCTTTGAGGTAGCGCATCCATTCCCCTGTCCCGGGAAAGACCTTTTCCTCGGTAAAGCAGGCGGATACCTGCGGCACGATGTCGTGGTGGGTCCGCACCAGCTCTTCCATATACCTTGCAAAGTCCACGTAGCCCTCAGGAAACGCAAAGCCCACCCTTCGCCCTTGGACAATCGGCGCTGGCAGAAGCTTGGCAATGGGAATGTAGGGGATGCCCATCTGGTCAACCGGGACATCGTATCGGAAGTCCTCCGACAGCTTCATGTCGTTTTCAAAAGCGACGTTTCCAATCAGCCTTATTCGAATCTCAGTCATGTGTGGCTCCGTTTCCGGAACAGGTTGGGGCGTCTGGAATAAACGGCATTACCTTGAGCGCGTCATACCACGTCGCGTAGGTGTTTCCGTTCTCATCCCGGTAAAAGGGGGAGCCGAGCAAGGCTTCCAGGTCAAACCCATTCTGCGCCAATCGGTGCACCTGCTCCAGGTACATGAACCTTTCGAGCCGGTAGTTTTCGCCAAGCCGGTTCACCGTGCGCATGCCATATTCCCGCTCCAGACGCTGCAGCGTGCTCACCCGCTTCCTAAACCTTCCATAGGCGTATTCCTCGTCCTTCGCCACCTCATCCAGGCAGTAGGGCCGCAGCGCCAGGTTGACGTTCGTATCCGTCACATAGGAATTCTCCCGGAGCATATCCAGCTCTTGGACGTAGGGGCTGTCGCAGATCTGGAAGTCTATCCAGTTGCCTGCAAGGCCGTCTCTGAGGTTCTTCTCCATCTTGGACGTCTTCTTGGCGTTCTCGCAGCATTCCTCGGCCATCGTGAAGGCTGCGTGGAAGTCGCTTTCCTCTGTTGCGAAGCAGATGCCACCGCAGCAATACAGGGGGATGGGCCGCCCGTCCACTTCTCCGATATACGCGTCCGCAAGGTTTTCAAAGAAGAAATCCATGAACGGAAATGCCAGCTCCGCGTTGCACATGCAATTGATGTCATCGCCCTCGTTGTGGATGACCTGGAACTCGTGCGCATAGTTCGGATCGCTGCGACCCAAACCGTCGTAATAGTCACGCAGCTGTGCAAGGGTCCTCTTCATGATGCTCTTGTACTGGCTTTCGATACTGTAATTGATTCGTCTGCGTGCCCGTATGCCCGTCTGGTAGTCTTCCGTCCGCTGGAGCATCTTTCGTATGGTAATGCCGAGGTTGTTGCCGTCCACATGAAGCACGGCCTTGTAGCGCTTCCCATCCGCGCCAAGCGTGGTGCGCATATCCTTGAGGTCGAAAATCTCTCCTCTGTTCGCAGCTTGCCGCCGCCGGTTGAACGAAGCTCCCGAGATGTAGTCTCCCCTGTCCTCATCCCGCCCGATCACCGGCTGACCAGTGCGCTCTTCCCGAAGCACGACGGGCAGCGCTCCCAGCGGATCGGAAATGTCGGCCGATGCCTTGAAGTCGTACAGCTTCTTATACAGCTCGAAGATGTCCTGGTCCATGTTCTCGGTCTTCTCCACGGCCGCCGCCGCCAGGTTCAGGGAATAGCCATGGTCCAAGTAGTACCTTGATATCTTCCTGATGATCTTCTGGGCCAGTCGTCCTGTCCGAGCCAAGAACATCGCGTTTCCCGCGGCACAAATCACAAGCTGGAGAAGCACGTCCTTGTCATCAAAATACGGTATGGGCGCATCCGGATCTAGGGACAGGTCGTATTCATGTGGCTTTAGTGGCGGGTCGATGCTTTTGATGGCGGATCGTATCGCATCTCCAACTATTCGTGCCATGAGGTCGCTGCCGCCCAGGGTGTCCACATAGGTGTTGGAACGAAACATATACTTCTGTATCTGCCTCGTATCCAGAATGCAAAGCACCTCTTTTTCCATCAGGTGGTTATCCATGTCCTCACTCTTCCGCCTTTTCTTTCCGAGCTCGTCTGATGCAGGAGGAGGCTCCCGCAATGCTCGCCACAAACCAGATTACCTGAGTTATCAGTGAAGCAACCCAGATTCCCCAGACGCCGTACCCACATACCTCGGCCAAAAGATAGCTGCTCAAGGGATTGACGATCAAGACGCAGATCATCGCAATCCGGCTGGGTAGCACAACTTCTCCCATGCCCCTCATGCCTGCGATGTTCACAATCCGAAGGATCTGCAAAAAGGTCAGCGATGCCACGACATAGCTGTACTGAGCGCCTCGGGCAACATCGGCCGCGTCGGGAAAATACAGTCCGTAGAACCATTGTGCGCCCAGGATATACACCGCACTGAGCATCGTGGCGACCAACGCTCCCGCAGCACGCCCTTGTCGTATGTAGCCTTCGACCTTGTCGTACTGCCTCTCCCCCATGCTGCGTCCCGTGAGCGCAGCAACGGCGCTTTGCAGCCCGTCGCCGAAGGCAAAGGTGTAGTTCATAAGAATCATGGCCACAAAATACACGGCGGTATCATCGGCAGGCAGGCCTGAGACAATCACCGAGGAAAGCAGGAAGCCTATACGGGTGAAGAGGTTTTCAAGCGCGATGTTGCCCGCCTTATCACGGATGTTCCGTGCCACCTCAGGCTCGGTCTCGCGCTTTGCCACAATTCCCTTTAGGTCCAAAAAGTCACTACGACGCCGCAGGTAGAACGCGCAGACCGCACAAGACGCAGCCGTTCCTCCCACCGTGGCGACGGCATCGCCGACTACGCCCAGCGCCGGGAAGCCCCAGCGTCCCTCGATCAGCAGGTAGTTCAACAGGACATCCACAACGGCCATGACGATGCTGGAAACAAAGGTGACTCGGGTCTCTCCGATGCCGCGAAGCGAAGCATTGAGCACGATCTGCGTGCACTGCAGGACCATGAAGCCCATGATGATGCGGAAGAACGAGACGGACAACGCCATTGTCTCCTGCTGTCGGCTAAACAGGTGCATCGCCGGCTCTGCAAAGACAAACAGCGCAAGCCCTAGGACCAGCGAAAGCATGAAGCTGATGCGCAAGACGGCGTGAAAGTAGGCGTTTGCCTCATCTTTGTCCCTTTTGCCCAAGGCCTGGGAGACAAATATGGAAGAGGCCGTTCCCAATGCATAAAAGATTGAGAGAAACAGCAGCTTAGGCTGAGCGGTAAGAGATACTGCGGAAACCGCTTCCTTGCCCAGTGGAGCAATCATCTTCGTGTCGACGGTAGTGATGACAACGCCAACGAGGCTTTCCAGAACAGCTGGTACGGCTATCCTGAAGAACTCCCTACTCGGCTTCTCTGCCATCTCGACGTTCTCCACTGCACGTTTCCTCGCCTACTCGAAGTAGCAGTATTTTCTGAACCGTTCGAATACAAACACGGCCTTCTTCTCTGATGAGCCATCGGGTCGGAGGACCTCCTGCGTCTCCCGCTTGGAACAGGCGCAGATTACGTTTTCGCCATCACGCAGAAGCTTGTCCACGAGCATGAAGAGGAAGGAAAACTCACCGGCCAGAAAAACCGCATCCGCTCCTTTTGCCTCGATGAGGGCGGCATATTCCTTGACGAGCTGGCGAATCCCATTCTCGTCCAATTGGGGATCTACCTGGGGAAAGGGAATGTCTACGATCTCCCCGTATGCGCTCGCGGCCGCCTTCTGGGAGGAACTCCAAAGACGACTTGGATGATTGCTGCAATTTATCAGCATGGCCTTCCCGCCTTCTTGTTGCCTTTTCGCCCTTCGTCCGAGACATTATTGCAGTTATCTCCTCACGCCGCATGAGTGATGGCAAATTGGGGCCAGGACTATTCTCGCCATCTTCCCAAACTAGCGACCAATGCTCCGGTTTGTAAGAGGAAAAGCTCACCTATTCAATGACCATCTTCTCGGAAGAGGGGACAAAAACGCCGCCCTTGCGTGGAGCCAACGCGTCTCACGCCAGCTTCGTTCCTTTTTTGATGGCAGTCTCCTGTCTCTGGGCCCTTATCATTCCTCCATACGTGGTAGCATGCTGAATGGTAGTTTTCTTGCGCTCCATATCCCGTGTGGGACTCTTCGTGTGCTATTCGGCCATGAGCCGCATCGTGTACAAGCAGACGGTGCTGATTGGCACCAAGAAGGCCATGGGGTTCACGCGCTCAGAGATCACGAACCTGTTTGCGCTGTACGCCGCCTCGGCGGTTGCCATTGGCGTTCTGCTGGCAATACCGGTGTCGATCCTTGCCGTTGAGGCAATCAGTCTGCGCGCGCTCAACTCGTACTTCGTCGTCAGTGCGGGCTTCAACTTTGTGCTGCGCGACCTCATCTTGCTCGCGCTCTTGGAGGCCGCGCTCATCATGGTTTCCACGTGGCTTGCCGTGCACGACGTGCTCGCCCGTCAGGCGGTTGAGCTGCTTGCCGTCTCAGTTGTGTACCAGTGGGCGCGTGCGTATGCCGAGGGCTGACTATTGCAGGGAGAGAAGCGAACTTGCAGAAGAGTGCGCCGTCGTGACCTCCGAGTCTGAGACCAGCCGGGAGAACGTGCAGTACTATGTGAGTGTGAACGCCAACTAGCTCATGGATGAGCACTTCGCGTAGTACAAGGATGAGACGTCGCAGGCAGTGGCGACGAAACCGACAAGAGGAGGACGGCACCATGGCAGAGTTTGAGGATATCGAGATTCCCGAGGGGCTCCTGGAAGAGATCGCGGGAGGCACGCTCTCACCCAACACGGAGGGCGCGATCAGGAGGACATCGATTAGGCTGAGGGATTCCGGAAAGAGCAAGCGCAGATGCTTCGAGATGATGCGCGGCATCTACGGATCCTATGGCGAAGATAACAATCACGCCGATATTGCGGCCATCGTCGATGAGGTCTACGCTCCGCTCAAGACGTCTGCGCCTGAATCAAGGGGATAGGTCGTTTGACTGAGTGCATACCGAGTGGCCGCGCAATGAGGGCGGTCACCGTAGCGATGCCGGCGTCGTGTGCCGTGGATGCTACCCTTTCCCTATGTTCACGCTCCTGAAAGGATCCGTCATGGCCGCTCGTTCTCACCGCATTGCCCTCATGCTTGCTCTTGCGCTGGCACTGCCCTTCTCTGTTGGCTGCTCTTCTGGCACGCCTTCTGCCGAGCAGGAAGCCGAACCCGTCGAGCAGACCAAGGAGGAAGAGGTCAAGCTCACGGAAGACGACGTTGCTGTGACGGAGGAGACGACCATCGAGGCTCCTGACGCGACCAGCGTGTCGGCGCTGACGGCATTGGCTATGTGAGCATCCCTAGTACCTGGGTGGAGTTCCAGGACACGGACGGCAACTCGTCCATCCAGTGGTGCGACGGGACCCCGTACACGATCATCTCGCTCAACACGTTTGACATGAGCAGCGTGCCGGAGGACCAGCGCGCCGACTTTGACGTTGAGGACGCCGCCAACGCGGTGTGGGCCAACATGCTGAACGACGGCCTGGAGGAGGATGCCGTGCAGGGCGCACGCGTGACCCTTGCCAACCACGATGCGCTGCAGGTCTATGGCCTTTACCCCGACGGGAGCTTCCTGGTCTGCTGGCTGCTGGACGACGGCAACGGCACGATTCGCTACGTCTCTGCCGAGGGTCCGGAGAGCACCATCTATGACGCTGTCGAGATGATCCAGGACACCTACGAGCTGTAACAGCACAAAAGGGTGGGACCCCTTTGTGCTATAAGGACCCCATCGCTGGGGCCCTGAATCACCTGGTAGGGGCGGCGGGGGTCGCCGCGGTGCCTGCGGCAACGCTCGACGGCTCCGCGCCTGCCGGCGCTCCGCCCGGGACGCGCCACCGGCGCGTCCCGCCCTCACGGGTTCGAAC
>JAFUBJ010000013.1 GCA_017460265.1 Atopobiaceae bacterium
GCCCAGGACCTCGCCCGCGCGCACCGAAAACGACACGTCATGGACCATGTCGCCGCTGTTCAGGTTCTTGACCTCGAGCATCACGTCGCCCAGCGTCGCGTGGCGCTCGGGATACATGTCGGTCAGCTCGCGGCCGACCATCATGGTGACCAGGTCGTCCTTCGAGATGCTGGCGACCTCGACGGTGCCCACGTACGCACCATCCTTCAGGATGGAGATGCGGTCGCAGATGCGGAAGATCTCTTCCAGACGGTGGCTGACATACAGGATGCACGTCCCCTCGCGCCGCAGGTTCTCGATGACCTCAAAGAGCTTGTCAACCTCCTTGTTGGTGAGGACGGCCGTGGGCTCGTCAAACACGAGGATCTTTGCGTTGCGCGAAAGCGCCTTGGCGATCTCGACGACCTGCTGGTAGGCAACCGGAAGGCTCATGCAGGGCTTGCTCACGTCAATGTCGGGAAAGCCCAGACGGTCGAGCAGCTCGGCCGAACGCTCCTGGATGTGCTTCCAGTCGACACGGCGGGAGGAGCTGATCTCGTCGATCATGATGTTCTCGGCAACGGTCAGGTGTCCGATGAGCGCCATCTCCTGATAGATGACCGATACGCCGTACTGCAGGGCGTCTTTGGGCTTGGAGATGGATGCCTCCTCGCCGCCGATGAAGATCTTGCCCTCGTCCTTGCCGTAGGCGCCGGCCAAGATCTTGATGAGAGTCGACTTTCCGGCGCCGTTTTCGCCCATGAGCGCATGGACCTCGCCGGAGGCGGCCTCGAAGTCGACGTTCTTCAGCGCCTTCACGCCGCCAAAGCTCTTGCAGATGCCCTCCATCCTGAGGAAGGGCGTTTTATCTTGTGCCATGGTTTCTCTTGCCCCTTCTACCTCTATGAAGATGCCCGCCCTGCGTCGCCGTAGGGCGGGCACCGGGAGAGACCTCGCCTAGCTCAGGGCCACTGGCGCGGCCCTCAGCCGATGGCTAGGCGATGGACTTCGGGAACTCGAAGTCGGGCACGGCGAAGAACGTGGCGTTGGGATCGGAGTTGATCCAGTCGGCAGCGTTCTCCTTGGTGAAGGTCTTGGGCTCGAAGAAGCTCTCGAACGGCAGGTTGTTGGGATCCTTGCCCTCCTCGAACATGGCGTGGATGAAGTGGATGGTCCAGCTGCCCTGCTGGTCACCGTTCCAGGAACCGCTCATGAGCATCTCGCCGTCGGCGATGCGCTGAAGCGCTACGTTGGTGCCGTCGGCGCAGGTGCCCACCTGGATCTTGCCGGTGAGGCCGGCGTTCTCGATGGCGCGGAGGATGCCGAAGCACTGGAACTCGTTGTCGGCAACCATGAGGTTGAGGTTGGAGCCGTTAGCGGTAAGGATGGGCTCCGCTGCCGCGAGGCCGCCCTCCTCGGACCACTGGCCCTCGCCATACGCCAGGATGTGCAGGCCGATCTCGGGGAAGTCGGCCTTGCCAGCGCTCTTGAGCGTCTGCCAGAGCAGGTCAGAGGCATACTTGGCAGCGTCGTCGGTGGTAAAGACGCCGTTCTCCTCCATCTTGGCAGCAATCAGGCCGCCAACGATGCCGCAGACGCGGGCCTCAGCGGAGGTGTTGCCCAGCTGGCCGGGGACGCAGGCCATGTTGATGTCGGTGCCCTTGAAGGTGCTGCCAGCGTACTTGCCCGCCGCATAGCCAACCTCGTAGGCGTTATCGGAGAGGGTGGTGAGGATCGGGGCGTTGGTTGCCTTGGAAGGCGCGGAGCCAATGCAGATCACGGGGATGCCGGCCTCGACGGCGCGCTCGATGTCCTTGGCGCACGCAGAGACGTCGCACGGGTCGATGACGATGACGTCACAGCCCAGCTGGATGAAGTTGTCGACCTGACCGGACTGCGTGGAAACGTCGTTCTCGGCAATCTGGAAGTTGATGTCGTAGCCGTAGTCCTTGGCGGTCTGCTCGGCGGAGTTCTTGACGGCAACGAACCAGGGGTTGGCCTGGGACATCTCGGTCCAGCCGATCTTGACGGGGGTGCCGGGAGTGTGCGGCCAGCCCTTGGCGATATCGGAGCGGTCAGCCTGGTTGGGGTCGACGATGCCGGAGAGGTTGATGTGCTCGTTGGTCGCGGCGATGAGGGCTGCGGTGACGTCCGCGTCGCTCATGCCCTGGATGGTTGCCAGGATGCCGTCAGCCGCGGCCTCGGCGGTCTCGGCTTCGGCAGCAGGCTCAGCGGTGCCAGAATCGGCAGCGCCGCCACCACAAGCGGCAAGCCACAGGCTCGCAAAACCCGCGCCCAGACCCAGAGCCTCACGCCTTGTTACGTTCTTCATGGTGTTCTCCCTTTCTGCAAGATTTCCTATTGGCAGATGGCATTCGAGCCATCAATCACCCAAACGCTTTCTTACTTGACCAGGTAGTTCTTGAAGTCCTTGCCCACGTAGGCACGCCATACGCGCTCGTTGGGCACGCTGAAGTCAAGGCGACCGGTGTTGAGGAAGTGCAGCTGGTTGGTGGTGAAGAGAATGCAGCCGTCGTTTGAGATCTGCGGCGTGTCGACCCACACCATGCGCTCGTCCTGGACAAACTCGTGCATCTCGCCATCGGCCGGGTCAAAGTAGCCCATGCCGGTGTGCTCGAGCATGGTGAACCAGATGCGGCCCTGGTTGTCGGCGGTCATGCCGTCGGTGTTGGTGTGCTTGGAACCGCAGTCGACGACGGCCGCGGACAGCTCAGCGTCGGTCTTTGACTCGTCCCAGAGGAGCTCGGTGGCGATGCTGTACAGGCGGCGACCTGTCAGCGGGCACCAATACAGCGTCTTGCGGTCGTGGCTCAGCGCGATACCGTCGGCGCCAGTGCGCATGGGGTTGTCGTCATAGATCATGGAGCCGTTGATGCCGAAGGTGAAGCCCTCGGCATCCTGCGTCGAGATGTCCTGGTGAAGCACGCGGCGCAGCTGCTTGGTCTTGATGTTGTAGACCAGGAGGCCACCCTGCAGGGGATCGGTGTAGATGCCGGAGTCGGCGATGTAGGCATAGCCGTTCTCGTTGTCCACGCAGATGTCGTTCAGGAAGCTCGCGTGGTAGTCGGAAAGGTCGCTCGTGATGGTGATGGAGTCGATGAGCTCGTTCTTCTTGAGGTCCCAGATGAGGATCTTCTGGTCGCCGTCAACGCAGTCGTCATCGCAGATGTGGCCCTGGTCGAGCGCCCACAGCACGTCGTTCTCGTCGATCTCAAAGCCGAGCACGCTCTGGAGCGCCTTGGGGTCGTGAGCCTTGTTCCACTCGCGCGAGGGATACGGCTCGAGCATGGCTTTCCCGTCAATATAGACGACCTTGTTCAGGGTGCCCGGAAGCCCCGGATGCCAGCGCGGAACGCTGACGTACTCGTTGCCCTGGGAGTCAACCTTGTAGGCAGCGAGCATGGCGCCCTTGTAGTACTCGTTGTCGTAGAAGTCAGCCTTCTCTGCCTCGTCGTCGAACACCCACTCGAGATAGTTCCACTCATGCAGAATCTGGTAATCGCCAGGCTCGGTGAGCTTCTGGTCGGCCTCCAGGAATCTCCCCTTCTGCATTTGTCCCTCCTTCATCTGTAATAAATAACTACATTCGTTAGCGTGTAACGACCATATTTGTAATGTACGTTACACATCTTGAAAACTACACCCTAAGTACGTAGGTGTCTACAGACAAGGCAGGTGAACGGTAACAAAATGACAGTAAACGTATCATCCACTACCCATTTTTGTAAGTAAATGCTACATTTTGCTTGTCAGCATGAAGAGAAAGGAAGAAAGCATGGGTGAGAAGAGCATCCTTTTGGTTGGCGAGCCGATGGGCCTTTTTATTGCCAAGAGCGAAGGGGCTTTTGAGGACGTGGATGAGTACTCGGTCGCCATCGCCGGCGCGGAGTTCAACGTTGCCGTTGGCCTGACGCGCCTTGGGCATGCCGCCTCATACCTCACCAAACTTGGTCCTGATCCCTTTGGCAAGCGCATCGTCAAGTTCATGCAGCGCGAGAATATCTCCACCGACGACATCCTCTACGACGACACGCTCCGCACGGGCTTCATGCTGAAAGGCTCCACCAGCGAGGGCGATCCTGCCATCTACTACTTCCGTGCGGGAAGCGCCGCCTCGACGCTCTCCCCCGCCGACGTCGCAGGCCTTGACTTCTCCAAGTTCAGCGCCATTCACATGACGGGCATTACGCCCGCGCTTTCCGACAACACGCGCGAACTGTGTCGCTTCCTTGCCAAAAAGGCCCACGAGGAGGGCATCTTCATTTCCTTTGACCCCAACCTCCGGCCGCAGCTTTGGCCTTCTCAGGAGGTCATGGCCAGCTACATCAACGAGTTTGCCGCGCAGTGCGACCTCTTCTTGCCAGGCATTGCCGAGGGCAAGATCCTTGCCGGTCTGAGCGACCCTGCGGCCATCGCCGAGCACTACCGCGCGCTGGGGGCGGGCACCGTGGTGGTCAAGGTCGGAGGCGACGGTGCCTACTTTGACTCCGGAGACGAGAAGGGCATGGTGCCCGGCTTCCACGTGTCTCACATTGTGGACACGGTCGGCGCAGGCGACGGCTTTGCCGCCGGTGTCCTGTCTGCGCGCATGGAGGGTCTGAGCTGGTACGACAGCGTCCGTCGTGGTAACGCCATCGGCGCCATCCAGATCATGAGCGTCGGCGACAACGACGGCCTTCCCACCCGCGAGGAGCTCGCTCAGTTCATGCTCACCGACGAGCACTAAAGCTTCGGGGGCGGCCGGGACGCGGGACATCCGGCTGCCCAAGGGATTGAGGTCAGGGCGAACGAGCATACCGCCCTGTTGCCTACTCCCCGGCTGTCTGGAAGTTGCCACCACCCTTGGCAATGGTCGTCGCGATGGCCAGCGCATCCACGATGAAGACGTGGGCCGCCTTCATGTTCATCTCGCCAAACATGTCCTGCTCGATGGGCTTGGTCGTGATGGAGATGGAGCTAGACTGCGCAACCAGCGAGCCCTCGGTGGCAATGCTGATGGTGGTGGCGCCCAGCGCGCTTGCCTGGCTCAGGCTGCGCGCAATGTCCTCGTTGTGACCCAGATGGGAGATGGCCAGGATGACGTCCCCCGGCCCAAACTCGCGGCTGTACAGGCGCTGCAGGTTGGGCTCGGTCGAGACGACGCACGCAATGCCTGCGCGGAAGAACTTGTCGTAGGCGTCCGTTGCGAGCGTCGAAGACGTGCACTGGCCCCAGAACTCCACCTTGGTTGCCTCGGAAAGCACCTCCACCGCACGCGTAAAGGCATCCTCGTTGACACCTGCCATGATCTGCGTGAAGTCGCGCGTGTAGTTACCCACAATACGCTTGAGGTACCCGTGCGTCCCTAGGTCAATGTCCTCACCCGAGGCGGGCGTCAGCTCCTCCGCCAAGGCACGCTTGAAGTCTTTGTAACCAGAGAAGCCAAGCTTGCGCGAGAAGCGCAGGACCGTGGGATCAGAGACGTCTGCAAGCTGAGCCAGCTCCACGATGCTCATGGACAGAACGCGCGCCGGCTGGTCCAAGATGACCTGCGCCACTGCCTGTGCGCTTCGCGAATAGCTGTTGAGGTCATTGGTGATGGTGGCAAGGATGCTTTCTGTCATGACAGTCCAATCGTAGTTGGCGGGAGGGAGGCAAGCTGTTCACGGTATGCACGCGCTCTCTCCCAACGCGTCACGAATGATTCAGACAAACCCCGTCTATGTAGTATTTATTACACTATACCCTAATATGCGGCAATAGCTATTGCATTGTTGTTTCATCTGAAAAAGATGTCGCGCCGCAGGGCAGACCCCCTGCGGCGCGACTGGCAAACCCTGGAAGGTCGCTCTTACGGCAGCTGGCGTCCCACGGCTTTGTAAAGGTCATACCACTCGGGACGCTCAAGCGTGAAGTCGCATGCGCGGGCACTCTCGCGAATGCGCGAAGCCTTGGTGGTACCAATGACCGCCTGCATCTTTGCCGGATAGCGTAGGATCCAGGCAAGCGCAACCGCGCCAGGCGTCACACCGTACTTCTCTGCCAGCTCATCGAGCTTGACGTTAAGCTCCTCGTACTCTGGCGCACCCAGGAAGGTTCCCGCAAAGTAGCCATGCTGGAAGACCGACCACGCCTGGATGGCCATGTCCTTGCGCTCGCAGTACTCAAAGATGCCGCCATCGCGCATGACAGCGGGGTCGTTTTCCATGTTGACGTTGAGCATTGCCTCAAACGCAGGAGCAAACGCCACGCTGAGCTGAATCTGGTTTGCCGCAAGCGGATACTTCGACGCGCGGGCGATGCGCCTCATTTGCATGGGGTTCTGGTTTGAGACGCCAAACTCGAGCACCTTGCCGGCATTGTGCAGCTCGTCAAAGGCCTCGGCAATCTCATCCGGCTCCATCAGCACATCGGGACGATGCAGCAAAAGCGACTCGACGTGGTCGGTCTTGAGGCGCTTCAGGCTCGCGTCCACCGCCTCGATGATGTAGTCCTTCGAGAAGTCAAAGTAGGAGCCGCCCTCGGTAAAGCGAATGGAGCACTTGGTCTGCAGGAAGACCTGATCGCGCAGGCCGGGGTTGGCGACAAACGCCTCGCCGAGCAGCTCCTCGCAGTGGCCTCCGCCATAGATGTCCGCGGTGTCCACCATGTTGATGCCCTCGTCAAGGCAGGTCTCAAGCAACTCGCCCACCTCGGCCGCCGACATCTGAGGAATGCGCATCGTTCCCAGCACGACCTCGGAAACCTGCGCTTCGTTCACGCCAAACGGAATGTATCGCATCGCAACGCTCCTCTCTCTTACTGATAGAACAACCTAGGACATCATTATGACAGCTGCATTTGCATACTCGGGATGTATCCCACTAGCGGCATGGTATTTGCCTTCGTGCAACACCATGGGCCATCTGGCACCGTGACGGCAGATTATTCGTCTTTGTGCAACGCCGTTTTGCCCTTTGGGTAAACAACGTCCCTCTTTCGCGTTGCACAAAGTCAAATACCGTGCCGAATTGTCCTCAAATCAATCTCTCTGTTGCACGAAGGCAAATACCGTGCCGAAAAAGACAGTGTCGCCCTATACAACCGCTACTCGTACAGGTACACGCGCGTCTCCCACGGCCGTAGAGGCAAGAAGCCATCGGGCCGCGTACCGGGGGCGTCATCGTAGTTGCCCAGCTTGAGCTCACCAAGGGACGGGTCATACCCCATCGGAGGTCTCATCAGCGTCTCGTGGTCAGAGAAGTTGCAGATGACCAGCAGCTTCTGCCCTTCCATCTCGCGGGCGTACACATAGAGCTCGTTGCTTACCCGCTTGAACTCTTTGTACGACCCCTCGCGCACCACAGGAAGCTCCCTGCGCAACGAAATCGCCTTGCGATAGAAGTTGAGGACCGAATCCTCCTGAGCCTCCGCCGCAGCCACATTGATTCCGTGGTAGTTGGGGTTGACCGCAAACCACGGCTCGACGCCTGCAGGACAGAAGCCCGCGTTTTCCTCGTCGGACCACTGGACGGGCGTGCGCGCATGGTCGCGTGCGGCACGGTTGATCAGCTGCATGACGTCAGGCTCCTTGGCGCCCGAAGCCATTCGGTTGCGGTACTGGTTGTGCGCCGAGATGTCCGGAACCTCGTCGATAGACGCAAAGTGCGTGTTGGTCATGCCGATCTCTTGCCCCTGGTACACAAAGGGCGTCCCCTTCTGGAAGAGGTAGCTCGCGGCCAGCAGCTTGGCGCTTTCCACACGATACGCCTCACTGCCATAACGGCTCACCACGCGAGGATGGTCGTGGTTTTCGATGTACAGGGCGTTCCATGCCTTGCCGTCAAGCTCCTTCTGCCACTTGCTAAACGCGCCCTTGAGCTTGCGCAGGCTGAACGGAAGAGGCACATAGTCGGTGAACAGGCAGTCCGCGCACATGTGCTCAAAGGTGAACATCATGTCGAGGGTCTGGTCGGGTCCCTCCGCAATAAACGGCAACGCCTTGTCGGGCGTGATCATGGGAGCCTCGCCCACGGTCATGCAGTCGTAGTGCGACAAGACGTTATCCCTAAACTGCTCGAGGTATTCGTGCACGTGGGGCCCGTTCTCGTAGAAGCGCAGGCCGCGTGCGCCGGGCACCATGAAGCGGTCGTCGGGAAGACCCTCCACCTTGCTTGTGAAGGTGATGACGTCCTCGCGAAAGCCGTCCACGCCCATGTCCAGCCAGAAACGCATGATGTCTTCGACCTCGGCGCGAACAATGGGGTTGTCCATGTTGAGGTCGGGCTGTCCCTTGGCAAAGATGTGCAGGTACCACTGGCCAATCTCGGGA
The DNA here is from genome assembly GCA_017460265.1 of Atopobiaceae bacterium. GTDB lineage: Bacteria > Actinomycetota > Coriobacteriia > Coriobacteriales > Atopobiaceae > UBA1367. The sequence goes on from JAFUBJ010000013.1 coordinate 8,291, forward strand.
ACATACTCCCAGGCGCGTCCCTCAAAGAGGCTGTCCCAGTTGTTGGGAGGCGTGGGATTGCCCTCCTTGTCATGACCGCCGTCGCGCCAGATGTAGTAGTCGTGATACGGGTTGTCCTTACTCGACTTGCTTGCCTGAAACCAGGGATGCTCGCTCGAGGTGTGGTTGACCACCAGGTCCATGATCACGCGCAGCCCGCGCTCGTGAGCGCCGTCCAGTACCTGCTTGAACACGTCAAGGTCGCCATATTCGGGGTTGATGGCCTTGTAGTCCGCAATGTCATAGCCATAGTCTGCCTGGGGAGAGACGTACAGCGGGCTAAACCAGATGCCCGTCACGCCCAGGCAGGCAATGTAGTCAAGCTTTTCCAGCACGCCCCAAAGGTCACCGATGCCGTCTCCGTTGCCATCGGC
>JAFUBJ010000148.1 GCA_017460265.1 Atopobiaceae bacterium
AAATCCTCGGGATTTGGCCAACATGCGAGCACGTGTCTGTTTCGCTATACGTCGTATTGTTTGATAACATTGCGGCGATCCTGCCGCTCGCCGTTCCCATGCGAAGCAGTTCTCATTCCCCCTATTGGGACTACCTCGGTGTCTTAAGCTCTAAACAATTAAGGCTCGTGCCGCTCCAAGGCGTTTTGGCACAAGGGAATGATCTACAAGAGGGGTCTAATGGCATACATCAACATCGAGTCCTTCACTGAGGACCAACGTCGCGCCTATCAGGCGTTGGTGGATGGCAAGAACGTCTTCCTGACGGGGGAGGCCGGCACAGGCAAGTCCTATGTCCTGGAGGCCTTCATCAGTCACTGCGAGCGCGAGCACAAGCAGATTCTCGCAATGGCCCCGACGGGTATCGCGGCGCTCAACTTGACTAAAGGCACGACGATCCACAGGACGCTTGGCATTCCCGCCAACTTCTGCGATCCCAACGCGGCTATAGGCCTTCCACACAAGGTGCTTCAGCGCGCCGAGGTCATCATCATAGATGAGATCTCGATGTGCAGAATCGACCTGTTCGAGCGCGTCATCCGCATGATCGTCGCGGCCCAGGCTGCGACGGGCACGAAGCAGGTCGTGCTCGTCGGAGACTTCTTTCAGCTCTCTCCCGTCGTTACGCAACGCGACCTCGAGGCGGTGAAGGCCGAGGCGCAGGCAATCCTGAAGGGTTCTGCTTCAAGTCGAACTTCTGGAAGGGACTCAATCTCGTGTCGCACGTGCTCAAGACGGTCCACAGGACCGTGGAGCCGGAGTATGTCGAGGCGCTCAACCTTGCACGAAACGGCGACCCGTCTTGTATCCCATTCTTTAACAGGAGGGCAGTCAGCGACAGGTCGAAGGTGCCTGCAGACGCGCTATGGCTCTGCACGCGCAATGCGAATGCGGACAACATAAACGCTGCCCGTCTCGCAGGGCTACCTGGTAGGTCTACCATCTTCGTCGCTCTGAAGGACGGAAATCTCGGCAAGGGAGACGCGCCGACAAGCGACGAGCTTCCCCTCAAGGTCGGCGCCCGCGTCATGTCGGTGCTCAACGACAAGGATGGACGGTTCCTCAACGGCACGTTGGGCACCGTCGTCGACATCGACATGGAGGGCGTGGAGGTCATATTCGACGACAGCTTCCAGCGCGTCACGATCGAGCCGCATACCTGGAAGGTCGAGAAGGCGGTCGTCGTCGATGACAAGGACGAGGATGGGAACAAGATTAATCGCATCAAGCTCGAGACGGTCGGGAGCTTCACCCAGCTTCCCCTACGGCTCGCCTGGGCGGTTACCATCCACAAGGCGCAAGGCCAGACCATCATGGGTCCTGTCGCAGTGGAATCCCACGCCTTCACCGGCGGTCAGCTCTATGTCGGCCTTTCACGCTCCGTTCGTGCAGAGGATCTTACGGTCTATCCCAAGATCGAGCCGCGTTATCTCCAGGCGCGACGCGAGATTCAGGAGTTCTACGACGAG
>JAFUBJ010000149.1 GCA_017460265.1 Atopobiaceae bacterium
CGTCAGGAACAAACAAGGCAACGTCAGTGTGTGCGGGTGGCGAGGCGGGAGCCTCGCTTTTTTCTTTACACACTTTCTTTTTTTCTTTGTTTGTTTCTTTTGTTTTATTTGTTTTATATGCATCGTTTTGCATATGCATTTGCATACCATTTTCTATGCATTTGCATTGCACTTGCATACCGTCGTCGGTTTCCGTGTTGGTTTCCAACGACTTGCCCCAACGCTTCAGGGCGGCTTTTCTCCTGTTGGTGGAGAGGTTGTGGCTCATCGTCATGCGTTGGGAGAACGAAACGGAGTAGAAGCACTTACCGTCGTCGGTAAAGGCAAATAACCCGAAATCTTCAACGACCGACTTAATGAGCGCGGCATCGACGCGAAGGTCAAAGGCTATCATGTTGTAATCTTTGACACTCACGAAATCTGTTTCCTCACGAAGGCGTTCGAGCACCATAAAGTAAACTCCATATCCTGCCGCGCCGTGGCGCATGCGCAAGCGTATGAGCTTCTCGTCGTTGCGGGCTCCCGCATCGTGCGGAAAGTAGTTTGTCTGTTTCATTAGCGTTATCTGGTTTGTTTTTAACTCGGAGTGGTCGGAATGGTCGGAATGGTCGGAGTACTCCGAGCACTCCGAGAACTCAGAGTCCGTTCGAGGTCGGTTTCCTCTTAGAAGAAGTACATGCCGCTGTCTTTGCGGTTTTTGAAGGCGCGGTCCGTGCCGGTGTAGTGGCGGTAGATGGGCGTAGCCTTGAAGCTGTCGGCAAGATCGGTCAGCTCGGCGAGCTCGCTTTCGCGGACTACGGCGACCACGGCGCGCGTCAGCTGCGCGTCGATCTCGTCAAGATCCCAGGGGCGGGTCGTTGCGTCATATCGCGCAAAGGAAGCTTCAGCGCGCGCCGCCGTGCGCACCATGAGTTTCAGTGCGGCGACGGTGGGTTCGTAGCCCTCTTTATAGGGGTCCTCAGGATCCATGTCCGTTTCGCCACTATACCACATCTTGATTAGCCCTAGGTTGACGGCGCGGCCCAGGTAGTCGCGTACAAGGAGGTTGTGGGCGCGCACGAAGGTGAATTTGGCAGCGAGAAAATAGTGCATCGTCCAGCCGTGGCCGTTTTCGGCTTCGGGCAATACGTCGGCGGGCATAAGCCCCAGACGCCGACAGGCGACGGGACTGTAGCAGAAAAACCCTACCAGCATATCGCGCCCCCCGCTGGGGAGCAGCGCGTCGCCCTGCTGAACGATGGTGTCTAACAGTTCGCTCCACAACCGTGCTTCTTGCTCGTAGAGCTGGCGGCGCAGGGCTTGCACGCGCTCCGTAGAGGCGGGCGTGAGCTGGTCGTTGCGGCGCACGGCGAAGCCCTCGGGCGTATAGGTGAGGTCGAGCGTGGGCAGCATCTTGGCGGCGGCACCCACGGCGGCGGTGCGCTCCAGGGCGGTTTGCACCGCCTCGGGCAACTCGCCGACGCGGTCTTCACCCGTCGGCGCGGTCAGCAGCAGGTCTTTCTTGAGCTGCACGATGTAGGTTTTCATTTCGTCCTGGCAGACGCGAAACGGTACGCCGTCAACGTCGCGCAGGGCGGGTATGAGTTGTTCGAATTCTGTGCGGGTCATGATGATGTCTTTTTTTGTCGGAGTGGTCGGAGTTATCGGAATTCTCTGAGTGCTCGGATTGGTCGGAATGGTCGGAGTACTCCGAGTCCCAAAAAGTCGGTTTCCTTGAAGAGGTCAAGCCTTCTGGCTTGCCTTCACTTTCCGGCTTTCCTCCACCCGCTCTTGCAGCTCTTGCAGGCAGGTGTGGGTGTCGGTGCGCAGCACGGCGTCCACCTTCGTCACGTCGCCCCCGCTGAGGGCGCGCACCATGAGCATAGCCGTGCGTACGGGGTCGTCGCCGCCGTCGGTTTCCTCTTCGTCGCCGCCGAGGGCTACGCTGACGGCGTGCTGGAGGGCGCGGGCGGCATCGTCAGCTTTTTCCTCTGTTACGGCTGGTTCTTCAGGCCGATAGGTGAAGATGCTGGGGTACATGCCCGAGAGCATGGTCGTCAGCCCTTCCATCCAGAGCATGACGGCGGCACTTAGCAAGCTCAGCTCATCGTCGGTCAGCGCGGGAGCTTCCTTGCTCTCACGCCGCAAGGGCGGGCAGAGCTGATCGACGAGCTCCACAAGTACCAGCTTGTATTGCTTCAAGCGCTCGTCGGCGGTCATCCCATCAATCTCTTTTTGAGCAAGGCGCTTCAATATGCTCCAGAGGGTTGTTACCTGAAGGAACGTGCCAAACCTTACGCGCTGAAAGTCGGCCCTTATGGCCGTGCGCCCGCAGAGGCGGTCGGGACGCACGGGCAGCGTGGGGGCTTCCTTAATGAAATCGATGGCACCAGAAAGGTCGGCCATGCGGCGGCGGCCTTCCTCCGTACCTATCACGTCGGCCAGCTGGCTCTTCGTGATGGGGCGGCCATTGTCCTGCGCCAACAGGGCGGCCATCATGATACCACGGCCACGACCGAGGTAGTATTGCGGCGCGTTTTCTGCCATGAGGTGGCATAAGCGTTCAATTTGCCACTGGCGCAGCTCGTGCCACGCGGCGGGAAGAAAGTAATTCATAGGTTGTAAGTGTTTAGAGGTTTGTAACCGCAAAAGGGCTCAAAAGGTTTTTAACCGCAAAAGGGCTCAAAAGGTTTTTAACCACAAAGGACTCAAAAGTCCGCAAAGCTCGCAAAGAGTTTTTGTGTCCTTAGCGGTTTAATGTTTATTGTTTATTGTTTATTGTTTAATGTTTATTGTTTAATGTTTATTGTTCATCATACGCCAGCGTGAACACCGGCACGCAGACCGCCGTAGTCTGCGGGCGGTCAGCCGTTGCCGAGGGGTCGGAGAAAGCAGCCGACGGCGCGGCGTACTCAGCCTTAACGAGGTGCATCGGGCGGTCGTCGCCGTCGAGGATGGTGCGCGCCTGTGCTAAGTCCTGGTAGGCGGCCAGTTCGTCAACGCGCACGGGGAAGCCCGCGTTAAGCGTCAGCTCCGTGCCGTTCTCTATGTCGTACGTACGGGTGCACCCGTCCATCGTGCGCGCCGTCACGCCTTTGCTCTCCACGTCGGCAGAACAAGGACCCCAGAAATGGCAACGGTCCCAGACGCCCCAGCGGTTCAGGAACTGCACCGTGAACGGCGGCTGCTGCGCACGCGGCACGCGCACGATGTACGTCGCCCGCGTCAGGCGAGAGTACGACTGACCCGTGGGTTGGCTCAGCTCCACCTCGTAAGCTTTCACATACGCCCCGTCTGGCAGCGAAATAAGAGGCTCTACCACGTCAGGACTCACGTCCCACGTCCAAAACGTCGTACCGTCCTTTTCCACGGGCACGCCCTTGATGATGGGCGAGAGCAACTTCCACGACCCGTTCACGGTATATTCGCCCTCGCAGTCGCGCACTAAGTAGAGGCCACGGATGCGCAGCTCGGGCACCGCGCCCGTCTCGCTGTAACCTTCCATCGACGGGTGCCACACGGTCGTTACCGTCTCGTCGGCTCCTACGTACGTATGGCGCACGCGCAGCAGTCCGCTCTGGGCGTCCAGCGTCGAACGCATACGCCCAAAGAGCAGCCCTTGTTGCATATAAGCGTCGAGGACTTTGGCCTGTGGCTCGTAGTTCGCCGCCGTGTAAGGCAGCACCTCCACGTCCACCACCGTACTTGTATCTACTTTCAAGTACAGCCGACGTTCAGAGGCAAAATAACCCTCTTCGCGCATCGTGCGCAGAAGGTAGCGGTCCAGCCCGTAGAGCTTATAGGTCGTGCCGCCCGCCGTGATTGTGAAGAAGTCAAGCAGCAGCGTCCGTTCAGCCGCCATGTCGGTATCTACCAGCACCGCCTTCAGACGATGCTCCACACCCGGCTGCGCCGTAATCGTCACTTCGCGCACGTCGCAAGGAGCAATAATGCCCCGTTGGTTCAAAGCAGCAGTAGTCATAACTTTCCTTTCTGTTTTTCTGTTTTTATGTTTTTAAGAGTTCATAGTGTGTACTTTCTTTGGCATGCCCTTTCTTTGGCATGCCCTTTCTTTGGCATAACCTTTCTTTAGCATAACCTTTCTTTAGCATAACCTTTCTTTAGCATAACCTTTCTTTAGCATAACC
>JAFUBJ010000150.1 GCA_017460265.1 Atopobiaceae bacterium
CAAGGCCATCGAGGCCGTCATGGACGGATTCGAGGTCATGCCCATGGTCGAGGCGGCTCCCCTGGGCGACTTCTTCATCACCGTCACCGGTTGCGAGAAGGTCATCGACGAGGAGGACTTCCTCGCCATGCACGACGGCGCCATCTGCTGCAACGCCGGCCACTTCGACTGCGAAGTCGACATGGCGGGCCTGCGCGCCATGGCCGTCGAGCAGCGCGAGATGCGCGCCAACATCATGGGCTACAAGCTCGAGAACGGCAACTGGATCTACGTCCTGGGCGAGGGCCGTCTGGTCAACCTCGCGTGTGGCGATGGTCACCCCGCCGAGATCATGGACATGTCCTTCGCCATCCAGGCGCTTTCCGCCAAGTACCTGGTTGAGCACCGGGGCCAGCTGAGCGAGATGCTCATGGACGTGCCCGAGGAGGTCGACCTCGACGTCGCCCGTAAGAAGCTCGCCTTCATGGGCAAGGCCATCGACGTCCTCACGCCCGAGCAGGAGAAGTACCTCTACGAGAGCGGCATCTAAGCTGGGCCGCGGCACTGCGCTCGCATGATTCGCATTGCATGACGGGAAGGGAGCACCCGTCCCGTCTTTTTTGGTTACTGCCGCCTCCAGCCGCCCCTAGGGGCGGAGGAGCAGAATGCAGTTGACGGCAGCAAAGATGAAGTGGGCGTACCTGCCGCCGTTCACCACTATGCGCCGGTCATCACGGAATACCAGGACGAGCTGGTCGTCCTCTTCCCCCGCCCCCACAAAGAGCAGGTCGTCATACTGGATGGGCTGGACCAGCTCCTCCGACTCCCCCAGGCCCTTGTTGAAATCGTCCACGGCAAAGCTGTCCTGCGCAAACAGCAGGCCGCCCTTGCCAGACTGGATCTTGGTGTTGTCCATGATGTACACCACATCGCTGAGCGAAAGCCCGGGCGCATAGCGGTAGAACGCTCCCAGGAACACGTCGAGGTCCGCCGTGTGCAGCGTCTTCAGCTCGGGCTCCCTCTCCCCATAGATGAGGCTGTCGCTCACCGCGTCGACCACCGACTTCACAAAGCCGTAGGCCGTGCCGGGCGCCCCCACGTTCTCCATCGGGGGAACGCGCTCAAGGTAGTACCGAAGGAGCTCCGCCTCGTCGTCGGACATGAGGCCGCTCGCCGCAAACGTGAACAGGCGGTCGCTCCGCGTCAGGTCGAGCCGCTTTCTGCTCTTCTTCCGCTGCTTGTAGTCATCGCTCGCGAGCTGCTTCAGGTACTCGATGACCTCGTAGGCGCAGTCGTAGCCGGCGTTGACGCGCGAGGGCAGGCTGAGCATGAACGGCAGCAGGTCCGCCTCCACCTGGCCCAGGCCCGACTCCCTATCGTCCAGCGAGAGCACCAGCTTGAGGTAGCTCACGAACTGCCCCTCGGGGATCGGCGCGAGGTCGGTGTGCTTGGACTTGTAGAGCCAGTTCAGAATGGTGCGCAGGTAGGGCACCCAGCTCGAGATCTGCGCGCCTTCGATCAGCTCGTCTATCAGCTCCCCGCTCTCGTCCAGGTCGTCCGCCGTCAGGCTCACCTCGACGTCCTGGATGGAGCTGATGGACAGTGCCAGGGGCATGGGCGACTTGGGGAGCGCCCACCACCCATGCTCCTCGTCAACCTCGAGGATGGGCACGGTGCGCCTCTTGCCCACGCAGAACTTCTTGGTGGCGACGAAGGAGTCCCGGTATCTCGCGGCAAGCTCGTCGCGCACCTCCATGTGCCGCTTGAGCTGCGCCACGCTCATGTGGTCGAGCTGCTCGCGCGTAAGCGACTTCGTCACGTTCGGCATGCAGTCAACGCAGAGGTGCAGGTCCTTGTCCCTGGCACTGTGGAAGAACTTGTAGGCGCCCACCTTCGTCCCGCAGAGCACGCATGCCGGGACCTCGATCTGCTCCTGGTCCTTGCTGGCCACATCTTGGTCCATGCTGGCCTCCCCTCCTGGTGCGCAGGCACTACCTCTCGAACGTGACCGTCCAGTCGCCGCCAAAGCCGATGCCGTACCGCTCAACGATGCTTGCCTGGTTCATGGTGAACGAGACGTTCATGAGCTCGTTGGTGTAGGCGAGAAGCTCGCCCTTCTCCACCTCGCCAAAGGTGCGGCAAAGCGGCAGGTCCGCCTCGAGCACGAGCCCGGCGCCGTGACGCACCGTCAGGTGCAGCGTATCCCCGTAGGAGAAGCCCGTCTCCTCAAAGAGGGTCAGCGGGATGTTGGTCCAGGCGTTGCCAAAGTTGGGGTCGATGATGTCGACGATGCCCGTGAGCACGCCGTCTGCCAGTGTCGGCTCGGGCATGGGCAGGCACACGATCTCCTCCACGGGATAGGTGGGCCCGACCTCCTCCCAGCTGATGATGCCGCTGGCCAGGCGCGCGGCGGCGTAGCCAAAGAGGTCACGACCGTGGAAGACGCTCGTGCCGCGCGTGTTGGGGTTGCGGTTGACCTTCTCGTCGATCTCGCGCACCTCGGTGATGCCGATGTGGCGCGCCAGGTGCGTGAGGGCCCCGTTGTCGGGCGTGACCACGATATGGCCGCTTGCCGTCTTGGCCATGCAGGCGCGCCGCGGCGTGCCCACGCCCGGGTCCACCACGCTCACGTAGATGCTGCCCTCCGGCCAGAAGGGCAGGCTCTGGTAGAGGCGATAGCTCGCGCTCCAGGCGTCGTAGCGCGGGATGTAGTGCGTGCCGTCAAAGATCTCCAGCTCGCGGTCCACGCTCTTGACCACGCCGTACATGGAGCTCACGGCCCCCTCGGCGTAGGTGAAGTCGGTCTGGAACACCAGGATCGGCTTGTCATGTCTTCCCATGACGGTCTCCCCTCGTCGACGCGCCTACTCGTACACGAGCCGCGGCGCCTTGCGCAGCGTGATCTTCCAGCTGGTGCCCGTGCCGATGCCATAGGCCTTGGCAAAGCTTCCCTGGTTGATTGCCACGGCCATGCAGTCCAGGCTGTTCGCATACACCAGCGGCTCGCCCACGAACACCTCCGAGAAGCTGCGCGCGTAGGTGAGGAAGTTGCGGTACACCGTGCGCGTGTCGGCCTCGATGGTCACCTCGACGCGCTGGCCATACCCCACGCCCAGCTGGTCAAAGCGCTCGCGCGAGATGTTGGTCCACAGGCTCCCAAAGCGCACGTCAAGGACGTCGATCGTACCCTGCACGCGCTCGCCGTCGAAGGTCGGCTCCACGATGGGCAGCTCCACGACCTCGGCGGGGTCAAACGCCGGCCCCACGCCCTCGAAGTCGATGATGCCTGCCGCAAGGCGCGCACCCGTGTAGACATAGACGTCGCGGCCATAGAAGGTGTAGCTTTGGGTCGAGCCCGCCAGGCGGTTGACGCTCTCGTCGATGATGCGCGCCCCCTCGATGCCCAGCATGCGCTTGACGTGGGTGAGCGTACCGTTGTCGGGCGTGATGACGTAGTGGCCCCCGCTCGTGCGCACGCAGACGCTGCGCCTCGACGAGCCCACCCCCGGGTCCACCACACTCACGAAGACGGTGTCCTTGGGCCAGTACGAGATGGTCTGGATCAGGCGATAGGAGGCCTCCCAGATGTCGTACGGGGGAATCTCGTGCGTGAGGTCGCAGATGCGCAGGTCGGGACAGACGCCCAGCGCCACGCCATACATGGCGCTCACCGCGCCGTCCGCCATGCCAAAGTCTGTCTGCAAGACCAAAGCGCTTCTCATGGACATGCCTCCGCTCACAA
>JAFUBJ010000151.1 GCA_017460265.1 Atopobiaceae bacterium
GCTGGCGACCACGCTCATCCCAGGCACGCTCGCGGCGGCCGGCGTCGACAGCGCCGCCGGCGTGGAGGACTTCTTCGCCTCCCGCCTCTGCGCGCAGCTCGCCGACCCGCGGACGGGCATGTGGCAGCTTGGGTGCGTGACGCTGGCGCGTGCGTACGAACTGGAGCGGCAGGGCGTCGACTACCAGGAGCCGCAGGTGGGGCGATGACGGCCGAGCTGGAGTACCTCGCATACGCGATGGAGCGCTACCGCGCCGCGAAGGGCATGTCGCCCGCCGAGGTGGCGGCGCTCTTCCGTGAGCGGGGGCTCTCCCAGGTGGTCGTGGACAACTACTACCTCTACCACATCGAGTCGGCGGAGCACATGATCGCCGACCTCGACCACTGGCTCGAGACGGGCTCGCACCTCGACGCGGCGTGGTGAGCGGGCCAAGGGGGCGGAGGCGTCTGGCCCCGCTTTCCTTCAAGTGCTCGGTAGCACACTAGGGATTTTGTGCTGATGCGGCCGACGGGACAGGAGAGACAAGTCGCTGGGACAGTGGGGGCGTAGCACCTGTCCCACATTGCGGGATCGCGGTCCGTCTCGACCCCGCCTGTCCAAGAGACCCTCAGGCTCACGACTTGAGCTCCCTCTGGGACCGCGGGGACGGAGACATTGTCCCACGCAGGCCGCGAGGGGGTCCTTTGCACTGAATCGCCCGGTGGCGGCCCGGAAGCAGCCCCTGGGACTCGATTCGGTACCACGTAGACGGGGCGCGGTGGACCGCAGCTTGGGACAGGTGCCTCGTCCCCACTGTCCGAGGTCTACACTGCGGCTGGCGCTTGGTCAGCTTATGGGACAATGCCGACGACCCCACTGTCCCACCCGCAGTCCTCCGAGTCCGACACGCCACCAGCGGACAGCCCCATGCCGCCACGGGGCCCGATCCCGCCACAGGCAGAACCGCCCCGGCCGCGGCAGCCGCCGTCAACGCCGATCTCGTCCGATAAGCATCTCTTATCGTCACATCAGATTTCGATCGTCCTTGATGCGAAAACGTGATTTGTCCCATTTTGCCCCTGCTTTCTATCATCGTCGGCGAGGCCGCAAACAGTCGGCCTGGGACAGAGCGTACGACAGAAGGGAAACCATCATGCTCGTTTCACGTCGCGATCTTCTCAAGGCAGCTGCTGCTGCCACCGCCGCCTCCTGCGTGTCCACCACGGCTTTCGCTGACGAGACCGGTGCCGAGATTGCATGGGACGCGGAGTACGACGTCGTCGTCGCCGGATTCGGCTTTGCAGGCGCAGCCGCCTCCCTGGCAGCGGCGGAGGCGGGCGCCAACGTTCTTCTGGCCGAAAAGGCCCCGCTCAACCACGAGGGTGGCAACTCCCGTTACGCCGGCCAGCTGTGCCTGAGTCCCGACCCGGCCGACCGCGAGACCTGCATCACATACTATAAGAATCTCCGCGGCCTCTATACCGACCAGTCTGACGAGGTTATCGAGTGCCTTGTGGACGGCCTTTCTACCAACTATCAGTGGATGCTCGACCACGGTGCAACCACCGACGATTTGGTTGTCATACCCTTCCCCGAATTTCCCGAGTTCGAGGGCTGCGAGGGCGCCCGTGCCCTCTTGTATCGTGGTAGTTGGGAGAGCCAGCTCTATAAGTTCGTTCACGAGGCGGTGCTGAATCAGGAGGGCATCACCTTCTGGAGCGATTCTCCGGTGGTCGAGCTCATCCAGGATCGCGACTCCAAGGCGGTCATCGGCGTGGTGATTGAGCACGACGGCCAGCGCTATAACGTCCATGCGGTGAACGGCGTTGTCATGGCCTTGGGTGGCTTCGAGAACAACCCGGCCATGCTCGAGAACTTCTGCCAGCAGCCCGACTCCCACGCCAAGGGCGCCATGTACAACACCGGCGACGGCGTGAAGATGGCCATCGAGGTGGGCGCCGACCTGTGGCACATGAGCACCCTTTCGGGCTCCGACGTCAACTTCATCAGCCCCTACACCAACAACGCCCAGGCCTACCTGACCTGCTCAAACGTGCCTGGTTCCTGCTTTACCGGCTTCCCGGCTTCCAGCTGCATCATCGTGGGCGGTGAGGGCAAGCGCTTTGTTAACGAGACCTACGTGCCCCGTCACGGCCACATCAACTACGGCGGCACCTACAGGACCATGTACGTGCCCGACAACTGCTGGTGCATCTTCGACGAGGCCGCGCGCCTGGGCGGCAAGCCCTACTATATCTGGAGCGACGGCATGGTAGACGAGATCGAGGCCGGATGGGTCGTGAAGGCCGACACCATCGAGGAGCTTGCGGAGATCTGCGGCATCGACCCCGACGGCCTTGCCGCGCAGGTTGTGCAGTACAACCAGTTCTGCGCCGACGGCTACGACCCGGTGTGCGGCCGTCTTGCCGAGTACCTGACGCCTATTGGCGACGGCCCCTACTACGGATTCCCCATGCGTCCCACCAACACCAACCCCCAAGGCGGCGCTCGCCGCAACACCGCCTGCGAAGTGGTGACTCCCCGCGGCGTTGCGATCCCCCACCTGTTCAGTGCCGGTGAGTTCGGCTCCTTCTACTGCGACATCTACAACGGCGGTGGCAACATCGGCGAGTGCTTCTTCACGGGCAAGATGGCCGGCACCTCGGCGGCCGCCGAAAAAGACGACGCCTTCCGCTGCGGTGCGGGCGCTGGTCCCGATTTCGTTGCCCACCGTCCCGTCTTCGAGCCCGAGGCCGACAACGAGCTTATCGGCGTGGGCAGCGGTATCGGCGGCGACCTTGTGGTAAAGGTGGTTGTCGACGGTGACGTCGTGACCTCCATCAAGCCCCTTTACCATAACGAGACGCCCGGCATCGGCACCAAGGCCCTGACCGTGCTGTGCGACCGGTTGGTGGAGGAGCAGGTCGTGGAGACCGATGTTGTTACCGGCGCTACCGTCACCTCCAAAGCCCTGTTTGCGGCGGTCAAGGACGCGCTGGGCATGGATGCGACAGCTACGAGCGAAGTCGATGTCGATGCGATTAACCATACCTTCGATCTGGACAGGCTCGAGGTTGCACAGGGCTAATACGCCGACAGGTCCATCCTGCCCGGGCTCACGATTTCACCCGGAGTTGATCGAGAACAAGTTGGGTGGCGGGAGTTACGTCCCGCCACCCCTTGTACTATCATTGCCC
>JAFUBJ010000014.1 GCA_017460265.1 Atopobiaceae bacterium
CAGAGAGGTCCACAGAGAGCTCGCCGTTGGTGAGTGACAAAGGTGAAACCGGAGTGAACGTCGTGCCGTCAGCCCCAGCCGGCCCCTGTGGACCGGTCGCTCCCGTGGCACCCGTCGGACCCTGTGGTCCGACAAGGTCGGCAGAGCTCGTACCCGACGCGCTGGTCACAGACAAGACCGTCCCGTTCCAGGAGTGCGTGCAGGAAACGCCGTCGCTGCCATCCGCACCATCGGCACCCGCCGGGCCAGTTTCGCCCTGCGGGCCCGTCTCGCCCTGGATACCTTGTGGCCCCTGGGCACCAGTCGCACCCGTATCGCCCTTTGGCCCCTGAGGTCCGGTCGCGCCAGTAGCGCCTGTTTCTCCTTGAGGTCCCTGCGGCCCGGTGGCACCGGTGTCGCCCTTTTCACCCTGCGGCCCCTGCGGGCCAGTAGCGCCAGTTGCGCCAGTGTCGCCCTTCGGGCCCTGAGCGCCGGTCGCGCCCGTGTCGCCCTTCTCGCCCTGCGGTCCGGTCTCGCCCTGGATGCCCTGCGGCCCCTGGGCACCTGTGTCGCCTTTGTCGCCTTTGGGCCCCTGCTCGCCGGTGTCTCCCTTATCTCCCTTGTCTCCCTTGGCGCCCTTGGCGACGTTCGCCGTGGTAGTGCCGTTGGCATCGGTGATGGAGATCGTCGCGCCCTCTGCCGTCTGCGTCACAGTGGCAATCGGAGAGAACCCGTCCGCGCCGTCGTAGTCTCCGCGCTGCGCCGCCGCTTGGATGGCAGCCGCAACCGCGCTTGCGCTGTCAGCGGCGTCATCAGCGGCCTCCGCAGCCTCGTTTGCCGAGTCCGCCGCATCGGTCGAGATCTCGATTACGTCCTCGTATCGCTTGATGGTCTCCACGAACAGGGTGAAGCCGTCCTCGCTCTCTGTCCCACCGATGAGTACGGGCTCAACGTGGATGGTGAAGGCCCGCGTGGAGATGGCCTTGTCGTCCCAGCTCACCATGCACTGGGCCTCGACAACGCCTTCCTCCTCGCACATCGCCGCCGGGTAGTAGACCATGAACTGCCCCAGGGACTCGTCTATCTCCTCGAAGGGCTCGCATCCGCGAACGCCAGTCTTCTTATGCTTCCAGATGAAGTAGACGTTGGCCCCGGTCAGGTCAGCGGCAGCGCCGCCCTGCCTCACATGGAGCTCGATTCCGCGCCCCGTGGCGTCAGCCGGAGAGGCGACAAGCCATTCCCCAAGCCGCTCGTCCGCAGCGTCCCAGATGAGCGTGTGAATGCCGTAACCGTCAAGCATGGTTCCGCCTTTCGTCGTCTTTCGTCGGAAATGATGCTAGGGTCGCGTCACAGATCAGAAGTCCAGATCCGCCAGCTCGTCCAGGTCGTCGATGGCCTCGGTCACGGTCTCGTCCACGCGCTCGATTGAGGCCGCGCTGGAGAGGTTGCCGTCGATGCCAACGACGTCGTCCTGCAGGGCGGCAACGCTTGCGGAGAGCACGCTCACCTGCTCGTAGTCGGCCTTCTGTACGGTACCCACGGTCACTCGGCACACGACGGAGTCGCCGAAGGTGCGCACGCGCTTCACGATCCGCGCCGTCAGCCTCCACTCGGGATTCCGCGACGTGTCAATGACGGCTACGGTGTCTCCGAGCTCCGCGACGTCGCCGTCCAGGGCAGCGACGTCGATCTCGTAGCTCACCTTGGGTTGCTTCGCTTCAAGGAGCGCCTTGCGCGTCAGCCCCAGAAGCCGCTCCTGGTCGGTACAGTCGGAGAAGGTGACCTGCCCGAAGCTGTGCACTTTGGCCGTCCTTGTGGCGTTCCAGCGTCCCCACACCGCCTTGGCGTCGTCGTCTCCGACCCAGTTGACGCCGCCGTTTATCTCTCCGAAGGTCAGCTTGCGACGGTAGCCCGCCTTGTAGTTGCCCTCCTCGTCGGTGAAGGGAAGGCCGGCCCCGAAGCCGTAGAGCGCCGTGTACACGTCCTGCTCAAGCACGGTGCGCGTGCAACCGGCCATGTTCTTGCCGTAGGTGAAGCGGAGCCCCCGCCAGTCTCCGCGCTCCTCGTCCATCCGTATCGCCCTCGACGCCACGCGCCCGCCCGAGACGGTGATGATTGGCGTCACCTCGCCACCCCAGACCTCGGCCACGCGGCGCAACGCCCATAGCGCGTTCTGGTGGTAGATGAGCGCCCCGGCAGTCCCGAGATTCGCGCAGTAGGAGATGGACCATCTCGTGGGCGCGAGGATCGCCGTCAGCGCCTGCGTGGCTGTTCGCGACACGAGCTGGGCCTCCTCGATGAAGTCGTCCAGCATCTCGCAGAGCGACGACTCCGCGTACACGCTGCAGAGCCCCGAAAGAGGTTCCTCGGTCCTTACGACAACATGCTCGCGCCAGGTGCTTCCGTCCAGCCAAAGCAGCCGGTCGCCCTTGTTCGGCACGTCGTAGCTGCAGAACTCGAGCGTGTCCTCGCCGTTGAGCTCCTCGGTGTGCACGAGCTCGCCGACCACGCGAAGCGTCCCGATGCGCTCGTCCCAACGGTCGAACCGGTAGAGCACCGGCACCGAGCCAGCCATCACGCCCACCTCTCGGTGAAGCGCGTCTCGCAGTAGGTACAGCCGCTGGTGACGAGGGTGACGTTGCCAGGATCGAGGGCGAAGAAGTCGCTCGTGAGGGTGACGAGGTCACGCGCGTCAGCGCCGTCGATCTCCGCGTTCTCCTCCTGGCAGTCGATGACCACGGCCTCGCCGCCAACGAAGCTGTGGTCGATGCGTATGGCACGGTTAGCAGAGGGCAGAGCCACCTGCACGTAGGAACCCGCAGCCGCAACCAAACGAAACTCCGGCAGCGTCGCCCAGTTTCCGCCAACCTCGAAGCTCGCCGTGCGCTCCACGCGCTCCATCCCGTAGCCGATAGGGTCGAAAAGGGTGAAGGTCAGCTCGCACTCTCCGGCCTCGAAGAGGTTTGACCAGTCGGACGCGCCGACGAGAAGCACGTCCGCGTATTCGACCTCGGGGTCGTCGGGCAGGATGAGGTTACCACCGCCTGGCCAGGACAGCCAGCGGCGCACCTTCGACCTCAGCTGCGCCATGCCGGCGCATCCGGGATTGTAGCCGGGATCCATGAAGAGGCGCACCGTCACGTCAACTGGCGGGATGTAGCCCGAGACGAGGAGTGCCCCGGCGCGTCCGGGCACCTGCATGAACTCGGCGATGATGGGATTCGCGGACTTGCGCACCACTTCCGCGCTGCAAACGTCCGAGAAGTCGTTTCCCGCATACACGATGGACCTCATGCGTTGCCCCTCGCTCTCCCGTAGGCCGATGCCCGCCTCTGCGACTCTCGTGCCGCCCTGTCGTCCTTGCCGAAGGGCTTGGCCCGCTTCACGATGGGCTCGGGCGTGCGCCCCGCGTTGTTCACGCGCCTGGTCTTGTCGCTCATAGTGATCTCACCACCGTAAGGTTCACGTCGAACTCGTACACGAAGCGCCCGGACCCGTCGCGCTCCGTGAGGTGCGGGGTCGTGGTGTCCAGCCCGCAGATGCGCCATGTGCCGTTCTCTGCGTAGGGCTCCCAGCCGTAG
>JAFUBJ010000152.1 GCA_017460265.1 Atopobiaceae bacterium
CGAAGCTTACGCTGCTTGGGCCTTTTTCATACCCGCAACCGTCCCATAGGGCGAACCTCACGCCGTTTGGGCCCTTTCGGCAGCCCCAATCGGCCCGAATGGCGGGCGTTACGTAGTTCTCCCCCTTGGCCTTGCAGGTCCGCGAGGTATTCCATACGCCTCGAGCAGGCGCGAGAACTTCGCCACGTCTTCTACCTCAGCAAACGAGAATCGCACGACCTTCAATCCCGCTGCCCCCAAACGCGATTCACGCCGGCGCTCTTCTGACATGACCCGGGCAGCGCTTCTCCCACCCGTCATGGTTGGATCGCAGTACTTATCCAAACCATCAAGCTCACCTGCCACCTGTGTCCCGTCCGAAAGCTCCCAAAAGAAGTCCGCATAGTAACTCCCGATTCCCTCAATCAGATTTGGAATCTGTACCTGCAGCTGAGGAACCATAAACCCCTGCTCTATCATGACGGCTCGCGCAAAAGACTCCCCCCGTTTGCCGCCAACGGGTTCGCCCACGCAGGCGCATCGAGCGCCTTCTCCCACCCAAGGACGTCGCTCTTTGCCTTTATGTAGGCAATCAGATCCCAACGTGACAAGCCTAGGCGCAATGCTGAGTCAGCTATCGCCAATCCCCGCCTAAAGTCGAGCCCTATCAGGCAGTCCATCACGGTCCGCTTAAACGAGGTGACGCGCACCCCATCGACCTCGACAGCCTCTTCTCCACTAATGACGTGACGGACAATACTGTCGGTACTCTTTGTATGACAGTCGGGCGAAACGCACAATGAATCGGCATTAGATCGCCGTATGACACCTCGAGTCCATACATGAGCGCAGCTGTAAGAGAGCAGAAAGTCCATTTAGGATGATTCCTGGCGAGTGTTCTCACGATACGACGTTGCCGCTCCGGAGGCTTAAGGCTTGCCCATTGCTCTGCATCGGCGTACATGCCACGCCAGGGCGACACGAGCTCCCCCGTCATAACCAGCTTGGCTAGCTCGCGGCGGTAATGGTCATGTCTTACGATACAAAGACGCTCTCTGTCAGATTCTTCAGCCAGCCTGGTAATGATGGCGCGCGTTTTCGCATACATCGGCATCCCTCCCTTGGGAAAGGGATGCTACTCGGGCGACCTTGAACTTAGTTCGCGGATACCTGCACCCTATCTTGCAGGCCGTCTGAGCCGCTTTTGCATACGGGCTGTTGGAAGGTGATACACGACGGTTTTTTAGAGTCACGTCGTAAAAATGTCTGATGCATCTACACAACAATACCTACACATCTTTCCGCTCTTTGGGCCTATTCATCCTTCCCAAAGGACCCAACGGGCGAATGTCACGCTTCTTGGGCCGTTTCGGCACACAAAAAAGGCCCATCTAGCGTAACTTCCGCTAGCCAGGCCTATTCAGTGCTCTCAAAAGACCCAAAGAGCGAGAAATGAGCGGGCCTAGGCTCCGTAGCGCGCCTTGATCTCGGCAAAGAGCTCGTCAACAAGGTCTTCCTCGGGAACCTTGCGGATAGGCTCACCGCCCGCAAAGATGAGGCCCTGACCTCGTCCGCAGGCAATGCCGAGATCGGCGTCGCGCGCCTCTCCGGGGCCATTCACGACGCAGCCCATGACGGCCACGCTGATAGGGGCCCTCACGTCCCGAAGGCGCCGCTCGACCTCCTCGGCCATGCCAATGAGGTTCACCTGCGTGCGACCGCAGGTGGGGCAGCTCACGAGCTCGGGACGAAGGCGCCGCATCCCCAAGGCTGACAGGAGCTCCCAGGCCACGTCAACCTCCTCGACGGGATCGGCCGTGAGGGAAAGGCGCATGGTGTCGCCAATGCCGTCCGCAAGGAGCGTTCCCACCGCAGCGCAGTTCTTGACGGTGCCCTGACGAAGGGTTCCAGCCTCGGTCACGCCCACATGGAGCGGATAGGCGGGAAGCTCGCGCGAAAGCGCACGGTATGTCTCTATCGTGACGGGGACCGAATGAGCCTTGGCGGAGAGCACGATGTCGGAGAACCCGCGCTCCTCGAAGTGCCGGACAAATGACGCGCAGGAGGCAACGAGCTTCTGCGAGAGCGTAAGGTCGCTACGCTCGGCCACGGCGGGGTCAAGCGACCCGGCATTCACGCCGATCCTGATGGGGATGCCGCACTCCCCCGCCTTGTCGATGACGGCCTCGACCTTGTCGAAGGAGCCAATGTTGCCAG
>JAFUBJ010000153.1 GCA_017460265.1 Atopobiaceae bacterium
AGCTCGGCGTCCGTACGCAGCTCCTCAAGGCAGCGCTCGATGGCGTCCACGGTGATGAGCGGACGCGCACCGTCGTGGATTGCCACAAACGAAAGGCCCTCGGGCATAGCCGTAAGGCCATTGACCACCGACCCCTGGCGCGTCTCGCCCGCCTCGGCAAAGGTCACGGGCTTGTCGAGCGAGAGGCTTCCCAAAATGATGTCACGCGTCTCGGCCACGCGGCCCACCGGGCACACGACCACGATGTGCCCCACCGAAGGGGCGCGGTCAAAGGCAAGGACGGCCCAGCTTATCAAGGGAAGGCCACACAGCTCCACGTACTGCTTGCCCTTGGCGTAGCCAAAGCGCTCCCCCACGCCACCTGCGGCGATGATCGCGCAGGTGTCGGCCGAACGGCCCTCCGTGCCCACCTTCTGCTGCTGCGCCGCAGGACAGGCGACCCCATACGCCGCGCTCATGCGCGCTTGCCCCACATGCGGTAGAGGCTGTCAGCCAGGATGGAGGGGTTGTCAACGCCCAGGTCGTCAAGGCGGTCGGGGTTCTGCTCGATGTCGTCCATGAGCTGCTGCAGCGAGCCGTACTCGTCCACGATCTTGTCGGCCATGCCCTTGCGGACGACCGACACGTTGTTGAGCGTGCGCAGGCCCAGCGGCGTCAGCACGGAGTCCTCGCCGTAGCCCTCGAAGCCAAGCAGCTCGGCCACGCGCTTGGGCGAGCGCAGCTGGCTGTTGGCCGTCTCGCGGAAGACGCGACGCAGCTCTTCGGCCGTCTCTTCGGACGAGTCGTGCGCGTAGTCGCGGATCATGAGGGTGTATTCCTCGTCCATGTCGCCAATGAACTCCTCGCGCTGCATCTTGACCGAGCGGCCCTCGGAGCCAAGCTCAAGAATGATGCGGTCAAGCCGCTCGCCCACCGTCATGAGCACCTCAAAGAGGTAGAAGATCTGCGCGACATCGGCCACGGTGACGTAGTTGTCCAGCTCGAGCGTGGTCAGGCGCAGCAGCGCGCGGTCAAGCTGGCTGCGCGTGCTCTGCAACGACACAAGCAGCTGGTTGACCAGGCCCATGAGCTCGCTCACGGTGCGCAGCTGGTAGCCCTTGCCGTCGACGTAGACCGTCACGACCTGCCGGCGCTCGGACACCGATATGACCGCCGCCTTGGTGAGCAGGCTCATGCGCGCCGCGGTGCGGTGGCGCATGCCCGTCTCTGACGTGGGCAGCGACGGGTTGGGGTTCAGGTGGTAGTTGGCGCGCAGGATCTGCGTAAGGTCACGGTCGATGACCACGGCGCCATCCATCTTGCAGAGCTCGAACAGGCGGTTGGAGGTAAAGGAGATGTCGAGCTTAAAGCCGTCGTCGCCCGCGGCAATGACGTTCTCTTCGTCACCAACGCAGATGAGTGCGCCAAGATGGCCCGCGATGATCATGTCAAGTGCGTGGCGAAGCGACGTGCCCGGGGCACATTGCCTGATTGCCTCGACCATGCGGTCTTCTTTGCTTTCCATATGCGTCACCTCCGTGCTCGTGCGTTTTTTAAGTATACCCATACCATGACAAAAGGCCCCCTTGCTCAAAATGAACAAAGGGGCCTTTCTGCGGTTTATTTGCTAGCTTGCGTCGGAGGCCAGGCCGTCCGGCGCGGGGATGGCCGGCGTGCTCCAGCGCTCGCGGGCGCGCGGCGCCTCAAGGTGGATGCGCTCGGTCAGCGCAGGCACCTCGCCCTCGCCGCGTGTGAAGGTCAGCGTGCCGTCGATGGCGTCCACCAAGATGATGTCGCCCGTCTTCCACTCGCCCTGCAGCAGGGCCTCTGCCAGCGGGTCCTCGATGAGGGTCTGGATGGCGCGGCGCAGCGGGCGGGCACCATAGATCGGGTCGGTGCCCTCCTTGGCCACCAGGTCGCGGGCAGCGTCGGTCAGCTCGATCGACATGCCCTGGCCAATCAGGCGGTTGCGCAGGTCCACGACCATGAGGTCCACGATGCCGCGCAGCTGCTGGCTGGTCAGGCTCTTGAAGACCACGATCTCGTCAACGCGGTTCAGGAACTCCGGACGGAAGAGCTTCTTCAGCTCGCCCTCCGCGCGGCTCTTGATCTCCTTGTCGGAGAGGCCCGCCTTGCCCGTGGACGAGAAGCCCATGGGTGCCGTCGCGGCGATCTCGCGCGCGCCGACGTTGCTCGTCATGATGATGACGGTGTTGGAGAAGTCCACCGTGCGGCCCTGGCCGTCGGTCAGGCGGCCCTCGTCCAGAATCTGCAGCAAGATGTTGAAGAGGTCCGGATGTGCCTTCTCGATCTCGTCAAAGAGCACCACGGAGTACGGCTTGCGGCGGACCGTCTTGGTCAGCTCGCCGCCCTCGTCGTAGCCCACGTATCCCGGAGGCGCGCCGACCAGCTTGGAGACGGCGTGTTTCTCCATGAACTCGGACATGTCAAAGCTGATGAGGGCGTCCTCGCTGCCAAAGAGGAACTCGGCCAGGCTCTTGGCGAGCTCGGTCTTGCCCACGCCCGACGGGCCCAGGAAGATGAACGAGCCACCGGGGCGACGCGGGTCCTTGAGGGGGCTCCGGCTGCGACGGATGGCGCGGCTCACGGCGCTGACGGCCTCGTCCTGGCCAACGACGCGCTGGTGGAGGGCATCCTCGCAACGCAACAGCTTGGAGGCCTCGGCCTCGGTCAGGTTGGAGACGGGCACGCCCGTGATGTCGCTCACCACGTCGGCGATGTCCTGCTCACCCACGATGACCACGCTTTCAGCAAGCTGCTCGCGCCACTTGGCCTCGAGCTCCGCGCGACGAGAGGTGACTTCCTTCTCCTTGTCGCGCAGACGGGCGGCCTCCTCGTACTCCTGGGCCGCGGCGGCAGCAGCCTTGCGCTCGCGGACGTCCGCCAGCTCCTCGTCGGCGGCGGCAAGCTCGGGCGGCAGCGCCATCTTGTGGACGCGCGTGCGGGCGCCGGCCTCGTCAATGATGTCGATGGCCTTGTCCGGCAGGAAGCGGTCCTGCACGTAGCGGTTGGAGAGGGTCACGGCCGCAGCCAGCGCCTCTTCGGTGTACTTGACGTGGTGGTGCTTCTCGTAGCGCTCCTGCAGGCCGTGGAGGATTTCCAGCGTGTCGGCGGGCGTCGGCTCGCCGATGTTGACGGGCTGGAAGCGGCGCTCGAGGGCAGAGTCCTTCTCGATGCGCTTGCGGTACTCGTCGGCCGTGGTGGCGCCGATCACCTGAATCTCGCCACGCGACAGCGGGGGCTTGAGGATGGACGCCGCGTCGATGGAGCCCTCGGCAGAGCCCGCGCCAATGATGGTGTGGATCTCGTCGATGTACAGGATCACGTCGTCGGAGGACTCGACCTCGGCGACGACCTTCGTCATGCGCTCCTCAATCTCGCCGCGG
>JAFUBJ010000154.1 GCA_017460265.1 Atopobiaceae bacterium
GGGGTCGGCGAAGCACTCCTGACCGTCCTCCAGCCGAAGGCGCATGCCCACCGAGAGGGCGTGGGCCCACAGGCCCTCCGCCTGGGCAAGGGTCTGCACCGACGGGCCGTCCTTCCTCAGGCCCTCGCGCGTGTAGGAGATGACGCTCGAGCGCTTCTGGAAGTCGTAGACGCCCAGCGGGTTTGAGAAGAGCGCCGTGCCGCCCGTGGGAAGCGTGTGGTTGGGGCCGGCAACATAGTCTCCCAAGGGTTCGGAACTCCAAGGACCCACAAAGATGGCGCCCGCATTCTGGATGCGTCCCAGAAGCGAGAAGGCGTCGGCGCAATGCAGCTCCAGATGCTCGGGGGCAATGAGGTTCACCGCGTCGATGGCGGCGTCAAGGGAGTCGCAGGCAACGATGACGCCCTTGTCGGCAAGCGAGGCCCGCGTAATGTCTTCGCGCGGGCTCTGGCTGACGAGCACCTCGATGGCCTCGAGCACCTCCTTGGGAAGCTCGGGAGCATCGGTCACCAGATAGCATGCGGCAAGCGGGTCGTGCTCGGCCTGGGCCATGAGGTCGGCCGCCACGATGGCGGGATCTGCCGTGCCATCGGCAAGCACGCAGACCTCGGACGGTCCCGCGATCATGTCAATGCCCACGTCACCCGAGACGTAGCGCTTTGCCGAGGCAACATAGGCGTTGCCGGGACCCACGATCTTTGCCACCTGTGGAATTGACTCGGTGCCATAGGCGACGGCACCTATGGCCTGGGCTCCACCGACCGCGTAGACCTCGTCGACGCAGGCAACGGCGGCCGCGGCAAGCGTATAGGCGGAAAGGGATCCATCCTTCTGGGGAGGAGTCACCATGACCACACGGGGAACGCCCGCCACCTTTGCGGGAAGCGTGTCCATGAGCACCGTCGAGGGGTACTGGGCACGCCCTCCCGGCACGTAGACCGCGGCGGAGGGGACCGGCGTCACCTTCACGCCCAAGATGGTGCCGTCGGGACGCGTGGTAAACCAGGACTGCTCGCGCTCGCGCTCGTGGAAATCACGAATCTGGTTGGCCGCCAGCTTGAGCGCCTGCAGAAACTCGGGGTCGACCATGTCGAGCGCACCCTGGACGACCTCGTCCGGCACGCGAAACGAGTCGGGGCAGGACCCGTCAAAGCGCAGGCAGTACTCGCGCACCGCCTCGTCGCCGCGGGCACGCACGTCGTCGACGATCGCCTCGGCGGCGTCCATGATGCTGCGCGGAAGCGCACCCGATCGGTCGAGGTCGGCACGGGTGAGACGTTCGTCCCCCGTCAATCGAATGGTCCTCATGAGTAGCTCCTCTCAACGCTGTGCCACAGCGGAAAGCCGTGCGGCAAGGTCTTTTATCCGCATGTCAGAGCGATAGGCAGCCGGGCCCGCAAAGAAGCGTGCCGAGCACTCCATCACGTCGTCAACGATGACGAGGTCGTTCTGCTCGAGCGTGGCGCCCGTCTGCGTGATGTCTACGATGCGGTCGCACATGCCCACGATGGGTCCGAGCTCGATGTTGCCGTGCAGCTGGACGATGTCCACCTGCTGGCCGATGCTGTCGTAGTAGGCCTTGGTGATGCGTGGGTACTTGGTCGCCACGCGCACAGTACCGCGCCAAGCATAAGCCTCCTCCGCACTGCCTGCCGCGGCAGCAGGCTCCGCCACCACAAAGCGGCAGGCACCAAACCCAAGGTCGACGAGCTGCATGACGTCCACGCCCGCCTCGATGATGGAATCCGACCCGCAGATGCCGCAGTCGGCGCCTCCATGCGCCACGAAGGTTGGCGCGTCCTGCGCTCGGACGATGATGTACTCCACGCCCTCCGCACGGATGATAAGCTTGCGTCCGATGTCGGCGAGCTCGTCAACCGGAAGGCCGGCCTCGCCCAGAAGACGCACCGCATCCTTGAAGAGCGAGCCCTTGGGCACCGCGACGCGCAACGGCCGCTCGGCAAGCGGGACCTTACGCGCCACCACACCCGACTCGCCCTGCTCGCCCAGCACCTCCTGAAGGCGCTCGAGAGAGAGCATGAACCCGCAGGCGGCCGTGTCCTCGAGCCCTTGGTTTGCGAGGACCGCGTCATAGCGGCCGCCCGATGCGATGGCGGCCGTGATGCCCTCCGCGTAGCCCTTGAACACGGTGCCCGTGTAGTAGTCAAACGAGTTGATGATCGAGAAGTCAAAGCGAAGCGCGCCGCTCTCGACGAGCCCGGACAAGCTGCCCGAGAGCTCGCGCAGGTCACGTGTACCCTCCTCCGCCGAAGGTAGCCCTGCCTCGCGCAACAGGGCATCCAGCTCATCCAAAACCTCAATGCCGCCCGCGAGACGCGGAAGACACCTGAGGGCATGGGCGGCACCCGAAGCGAGCGACGAGTCTTCCACCAATTCGTCAAGCCCCACCAGGTCGGATGCGTGGACGAGCTCGAGCGCACGGTCCAAGAACTCCTGCGTCGGCGCACAGTGGGAAAGCAGCATCGTGAGCGGCGTCACCGACCCGCACAC
>JAFUBJ010000155.1 GCA_017460265.1 Atopobiaceae bacterium
CGTCGGTTTTGGACGGCGTGGACGCGGCCCTTGCCCGTACGCGCGAATTGGCAGGTGAGTAACGTGTTGCGCATGATTTTGTGGCGCGTCGTCGACGCCTATCAGCTTCTGATTCTGTTCTCTGCCATCATGAGCTGGGTTCCCTCCGAGCCAGGGTCGGTCATCGGCCAGATCCGTACCGCCGTCGCGGCGCTGACCGATCCCTTCCTCAACCTCTTCAGGCGCATTCTTCCTGGCTTCGAGTCCTCGCTCTCGCTGGATTTCTCGCCGGTGGTGGCAATCATCGTATTGGACGTCATCAAGCGGCTTCTTTGACGCATTTGTGGCTATACTTTTAGGTAAGTACGTTCGCCATGCGTGGCGGCGACAAGACGAAAGGGATAAAGATGGCAATCACACCTGCAGACATTGAACAACTCACCTTCTCCCCGTCCAAGCACGGCTACAACACCGAGGAGGTCGACGCCTTCCTCGATCAGATCGCCAGCGAGGTTGACGCGATGCTCAACAAGATCGCCGACCTCAAGGGTCGCCTGAACAGCTCCGAGCAGCAGCTTGCCGCCTCCCAGGCGCAGGTCGCACAGCTCCGCGAGCAGGGTGCCGCCGCCGCTGCCGCCGCTCCGGCTCCTTCCTACGAGTCCGACTACTTCGCTTCCGAGCGTCAGATTTCCCAGGTGCTCATTGTTGCCCAGCAGAGCGCTGACAACCTCCTTGACGAGGCTCGCTCCACGGCCGACAAGATCCGCACCGACGCCGAGACCAAGGCCCGCGAGGTCATCCGCCAGGCCCTCGCCGAGAAGCAGAGCGAGCTTGACGAGATCGATCGCCTCAAGCAGTCCCGCGAGGACTTCCGTACCGAGTACAAGAAGCTCCTGCAGCACTTCATCGACGACGCCGACGCTGTCTTCCCGCAGGCGACGCTCTCCACGCCTAACGGCTCCGCCGCTCGCGAGTCCGCGGCTCCCGCGCCCGTGATCCCGACGCCGGCTCCCGCTCCTGCGGCTACGCCCGCCGGCTCTCCCGATGCCACGGTGCTCGCTCCTGTGCCCACCAGCTTCGACGATTTTGGTGACCTCGACTAGAGCTTGAGTGTTTCTAGCATCTGTTTTTGAGCGGACGCTCCCTCTCTTTCTACAGGAAGAAGGGGAGCGTCCTTTTTGGTTTAGGGCTGGCGCATTCCCTTTCGTACGTCAAACGCTGACAGAACGTGTTTCCGCGAACCGTCAGTGCTTCTCGCCGGCGGAAACCGCTGACAGGACGCAAAACCTCACATCGTCAGTGCCTTTTGAGGCCTGTTGCCGCTGACGGAATGCAAAAGCTCAAGCGCTCAGTATCCTGCGCCTGCTCGCTCTCAACATCGGGTCCCGGAAGACCCACTCCCACTTAACCTATCAATTTACCTGCGAACTTGAAGGTTACTTTAGGCCTGCCTCGTAGGCACCTTGAGCCTTGTTGACCCCTGCCGAGCCTGCCTCAGGTGCGCCCAAGGTGCCCCAGAAGCGTCGCAACGCCCAGCGCTCGCCCTGTTCGCTCCCGCGCCGCGCGCCATCGCGCGCCGGCAACGACACTGCATCGTAAAAGCGGTGCCAGAGCTCGTGCACATACGGCTCGTCGGGGGAGAGGTCCTTCCTTGGCAAAAGCTCGTCTGCGCTTTGGTGGTCGAGCCTGACGACGGCGTAGCCCCTGCGTCCCCCAAGGTTGCCGGAGTCGTAGAACGCGGCCGAGCGGTGCACTGGGTCCACGATGCAGAAGCGCTCGTTCCTCATGCGCTTGGCAAAGTATCCCGCCGTGAGCGGAATGGTGTCGGCCTTGGGACGAAAGATCGAGAAGAGCGAGCCGTCGGCAAGCAGCGAGAATCGGGCGGACTGTTTGGTGTGCTCGCACTCTCCTAAGACCGCACGGGCCATCTCGTCCACCTCGGCGACGCGCTCTTCCGACACGAGTGCCCGGAGCCGCGGCCCCTCGTCAAATGCCAGGCGCGCGTAGCGATGGATGGCGTCAGGCATGATGGGAACGTCGGAGGCGGCGGCAAACACGAGCCTGCGGGCGCAGGCGCTCGAGCAGGAGGGCGGGCAGGCCCCCGCGTGGCTGCGCGGACAGCCCTGCACCACGTGCTTCTCGATCCCGCGATACACGCGCTGCGCAAGCAGGAACAGGTCTTCTGATGCCTCTGATGGCGTGTCCACGATCTGCTCGCCAAAGCGGGGCTGGCATCCGTCGCGGGGGACAAGGCGGATGCGGCTGGCGTCTGCGTGAGCCAGGTAGCCTATGCCCGTTGCGCCGAGCGTTCCCTCAAGCGATGGGTCGCAGGCGAGCGAGACGCCGTAGCCGTCTGCAAGCGCCGCCTCGGCGCGAAGCTGGGCGCCCTGCACCGAGACGGGATGCGCGTGCCCAAAGGCTTGCGTGCCGTCTCTGCGCCTGGCGTCGCGCCCAATGGTAGCCGCCTTGCCGCGCATGCTCACCACCCCTCCTGTGCTCGGAACCTCTGTTCGCGAATCTAGTATAGAGGAACGGCTGTACGTTAATTCTAAGAATCGGTGAGAACATCTGTATGAGGATCGACCTGCGCCGGACCGGACCAAACCGAGCCCCGCAACGTCCGGACGGGCGTGCGGGGAGCGCAACCGGACCAAA
>JAFUBJ010000156.1 GCA_017460265.1 Atopobiaceae bacterium
AGGTGTCCATGGAGCGCATGATGGGCTGTGGCTTTGGCGCCTGCGCCTGCTGCAACGTGGCCCTGAGCAAGGGCGGCTACGCCCTCTGCTGCCAGGACGGACCCGTCTTTGACGCAGGGGAGGTGGCATGGTGAGCACGGTGAACATGGCCGTCGACCTTGGCGGCATCAAGATGAGGAACCCTCTCAACACGGCATCAGGCACCTTTGGAAACGGCATCCAGTTCGAGGGTTTCTATGACGTGGGCACCACCTTAGGCGCCATCACCTGCAAGGGCGTCGCCGCCGAGCCCTGGGACGGCAATTCCGCACCGCGTCTTGCCGAGCTTCCTTCGGCGATCATGAACTCCGTCGGCCTCCAAAACCCTGGCGTCCACGCCTTCGTGGAGCGCTACGGTGCCTACCTCACGGGTCTTCGCGAGAAGGGCTGCCAAGTCATCTGCCAAATTGCGGGGCACTCGCTTGACGAGTACCGCCAGGCGACCGAGCTCTTTGAGGAGCTGGCCCCCTTTGCCTCCGGCTTCGAGGTCAACATCTCGTGCCCCAACATTGTGGCGGGTGGCGCTGCCATGGGGGCCACCCCTGCGGCTGCCGCCGAGGTGATGTCGGCCGTGCGCGGGCTTACCGAGCGTCCCGTCATCGTGAAGATGGCCCCTCATGACGTGGCAGAGATCGGACGTGCGCTCGAGGCGGCCGGCGCTGACGGCCTCAGCCTCATAAACACCATTCCAGGCATGTCCATCGACATCAAGACGCGGAAGAGCCGTGTCGCGCGTCCCACGGCGGGCGTGTCTGGCCCTGCCATCCACGCAATCGCCGTGCGCATGGTGTGGGAGTGCGCGCAGGCTGTGAGCATACCTCTGTGTGGCATCGGGGGCGTTTCCTCGGGCGCGGATGCCGCCGAGATGATCCTTGCCGGTGCTACCGCGGTCTCTGTGGGGACGGCAAACCTCTACGACCCAACATGCGTGCCACGCATACTTTCCGAACTCGAGCAATGGGCTGAGGAGCAGGGAGTGTCTGACATTAACGAACTGATTGGAGCTTTTGAATGCTGACGCAAGAACAGGCGCGTGACGCCATCATCGTTGCCCTTGACTGTGACCGGAAGACGGCGCTTGAGCTTGCCGACAAGCTGGCGGGCAAGGCTGTTTGGGTGAAGGTCGGCATGACCCTCTTCTACCGTTATGGGCCTGCCATCGTTGACGACATGCGAGCGCGCGGGCTCAGGGTCTTCCTTGACCTCAAGCTGCATGACATCCCCTTCCAGATTCACGGTGCCGCGTTCTCTGCGTCGCTGACGGGCGCAGACATACTGTCCATCCATGGCCTTGGTGGCGCCGCCATGATCTCCGAGGGCCGCAAGGGCGTGGAAGAAGCTGCGGGAGAGCGTGAGGGGGAGCGCACCAAGCTCGTTGCCATCTCGGTTCTCACGAGCATGGACGAAGAGGCCCTTTCCTCAATTGGCATCAATGACCCCATCGCCGATGAGGTAGCTCGTCTCGCAAAGCTTTCGGTTGACGCGGGTTCGGACGGCATTGTGTGCTCTCCGCAGGAAGCTGCCCAGATGCGTGCCCTTCTTGGTCCCGACGCGCTCATCGTGACGCCCGGGGTTCGTCCGGCGGGATCTGACGTG
>JAFUBJ010000157.1 GCA_017460265.1 Atopobiaceae bacterium
TCTTTGCGCGAGGCGTAGACGAGGTTGCCCTCCGCGTTATAGGAGGCGAGGTCACCTGTGCGATAGATGGGCTCGAGCCACCTGTTGTTCAGGGGGTTCTGCACGAAGGCTTTCTCTGTCAGGTCGGGACGGCCGAGGTAGCCGAGCGCCAACGCCGTACCGCTCACGCAGATCTCACCCTGCACGCCCGTCTCGCTCACCAGATGGTCCTCCTCGTCCAGCAGGAAGACCTTCTCGTTGGGGAAGGGGCGGCCCATGGGGATGACCTCGTCCTTGGCGTATGCGCGGTCGATGACCTGGTAGGTGCAGTTGCAGGTGATCTCGGTCGGCCCATAGAGGTTGACGAAGGTCGCGTCGGGCAGCGCCTTCTGCCACACGGCAAGCTGCTTGGGCGGCATGACCTCTCCGGAGAACATGACCAGGCGAATCTGTCCGGGCAGACGGTAGTCAAAGCCGTTCATGATGGAGACGAAGCACATGGCGCTGACCGCCCAGATGAGGACGGTTGCGCCCGTGTCGCAGAGGTAGTCCATGAGCATCGTGGGCTGGGAGAAGTACTCGCGGGGAACGAGCTGCAGCGTCGCGCCTACATAGAGCGAGGAGTAGATGTCCTTGACGGAGACGTCAAAGTCAAAGGGTGCCTGGTTGGAGATGACGTCGTCTCCCGTGATTCCAAAGAGGGCGTCGAGCTGCGGGATGAAGTCAATGACCGAGCGATGGCTGACGACCACGCCCTTGGGCGTGCCGGTGCTGCCGCTCGTGAAGTTGCAGTAGAGGGGGTCGACATCGGCTGCCTGGTCGCGAATTGCGCCAAGGGCGTCCATGTCCGCCTCTGCTGCCAGTGGCTCGTCCATGAGGGCGACCTCCCACGGCGTGTCGGCAAAGAGCTCGCGGGCGTGGGCCTCGTTGGCGGGGTCTGTCAGGATGACAGCGGGGGAGAGGGCCTCGACGATCGCACGGACGCGCACGTCGGTCTGTCGCACGTCAATGACGGAATAGAAGCATCCGGCGCGTACGGCGCCCAGCATGCAGGCAAGTGCCTCGGGGCTCTTCTCGAGGTAGAGCGCCACGGCCTGGCGTGGCTGCGAGCGGGCTGCCAGCCAGGTGCCAGCGCTCTGCGTTGCGGCCTGCAGCTCCAGGAAGGTGAGGGAACCGTCGGGGCCTGCAACGGCCGTATGTGCGGGGCAGAGCCCAGCGGTCTGGTCGAGCCAGTCAAGGATGCTCGTGGTCATGGCTTCTCCTTTTGCTGCTACAGCAACGTGATGGTCTGGTAGTGGTAACGCTCGGGCTCGGTTGTCCCCGTGCGGCGGGCGACTACGCGCACATTGACATTACGATACCCGCTTTCGCTCAAGACAAGCGTGGGGTCGCTTGACCAGTCGCGCAGGACGGTCCAGCTGCCGTCAGCCTCTTGCCTCTCAAAGAGGTACTCGACCTGGATGTTTGACCCTGCGCAGGCCTTGGCCTCAAGTGCAAGGCCCTCCTCTGTCTGCTTCTCTTCAAAATAGACAAAGTATATGGCTTCGAGCGACGAGAGGAACTCTTCCCACTGGTCATAGCCAAAGAAGAGGGTGCCCACATCCTCACCAGACTCGATCTGGCGCATCGTATTGGCGAGACTGGGGAGACGCGACTCGGGCCGGCCTGGTTGAGATGAACTGCGTCGATGAAGTCGGATTCGCGGTTCTCGTAGAGCTCGCTGCGGGCCAGGTTGAAATCCAGGAAGATGCCACCGTGCGAGGTTATGAGCTCCATGACTTGTGCCATTTCACGCGGGTAGGCGTCTGCGATGCTCAGGACCTCAAAGCGTGGGTGAGGTGGCGCAAAGACCACGAGCTCTACTCCGCGCTTCTCACAGAGGATGCA
>JAFUBJ010000158.1 GCA_017460265.1 Atopobiaceae bacterium
ATCGCGCGGAACTCCTCTCCCGGGAGGTTTTCCTCGCAGAGGGGACTGACTGCAGTGATGACTACGGTGCCTTGAGGAAGCGTCTCGACCAGCTGACAAGCGCCCTCAGAATCCCACACGGAGAGCGAATCGTCCTCTATTCCGTATCATTGCCTCCCAACGTCAGACGATCCTTCTTGGAGACCGGGACCCCATTCGTTACGGCAGACGGTGACATGTACATCCCCTTCCTTTCCTTCAGGATCAATGCCTACCGCCAGAGTCCCGTAATGACGGTGCGCCCCTTCAGGAGCTCAGACCAGAGCGTCTTTCTCTTTGGCCTGTATGCTGAGGGAGGCTTCACGCAAGAAGACGTCATGCGGGCTACTGGGATTTCGGTCGGGAGCGTCTCAAGGGCGCTCACCAACCTCGTGGCCGCGCGCGTTCTCGACTTTGACACAGGTGGCAGAACCGGACGCATGAAGACATATTTCAGGGTAGACGACCATGCCTACTACCAAGCAGGGTTGGAATTCTTCGGGGAGGCCGTCCGCTCCACGGCCTTCACCAACGCCATGCCCGAAGGGCAGACCCCTCTCGCCAGCGGTCTCTCCGCCCTTGCCCGCTCGAGCGACCTCCTCGCACCAAACAAAACGGTCTGGGCCATAGGGCCAAAACGTGCCGGCGACATCGTCCTTACCGATCCCGACCCCTATCGCGGCTTCCAAAACGCTATACAGGTACTGAGGTACGACCCCACACCTTTCGCAAGGGACGGTCAGGTCGACCCTTTCACCGTGCTGATGACAATACCAAGGACGGACAGAAACGATGAACGAGTGCGCATTGCACTGCGCGAGGCATTGGGGGAGTGTGCATGGTACCAGGAAGACCGGATTTGAACCAGCGGCTGAGACGGTTTCCCCCGGGCTGCGTATAACGCATAAGCGCAAGCCAACACTGCCATGCCAAACTATCGATGGGAGTCCCACATGTCAAATATCGAGAAGTTCGAGGAGCTGCTGCGCTCCAGCGAGGAACTGCAGGCAAAGCTGAGGGCAGCCACCGAGGCCTACGAGGGAGACAAGGCCGACGAGCGGGCCCTCTTTGAGGCCGTAGTCGCACCGATTGCTGCGGAGGCGGGTCTGCCCTTCACCTACGACGAGGCACACGAAGTCGCACTGACTGATTCCGATCTCGGGGCGGTCGCTGGAGGCGGCGATGGCATGTACGGCGAAGCCGATGGTACGTGCCTGGTCATAGGGTTTGGCATTGGCGGCGACGCGTGCTCGAGCAAGCGTGCCGGTGCCGGTGGATGCCTGAGCGTAGGCATCGGAATTCTGGCCTGGTAATACGCCTATCCCGGATCAGTGCCCCCAAGAATGCTCGTTGTTCGGGAGGGGATACGCCCTTTCTGGGAGCAACTGGGGCGTACCCCCCGGTTGCCCTTTGCAAGGAACATGACGCATGGACGCAGACAGCGCAAACAGGTATGTGCGGATAGGCCCCCGCTTCAAGCTGCGCGGGTGGCTCGGCCAACCCTATGCACTCCTCGACACCCTGACGGCGACAGCCCACTTCGTCCCCAAGGGTGTCTTCGACACGTTGCAGCTATGCAACGGGGCCTTCCGCACCTCGGACGCCATCTTCCTTGGCGCGCGGAAGGCCCAG
>JAFUBJ010000159.1 GCA_017460265.1 Atopobiaceae bacterium
AAGGGGAAAGGTGGGTTTATCTCGCCTTCCTTCTCACCTCACAAAGACGGAGACCTTTTGATGAGACGCCACGACCGCACTTCCTCGCACACCTTCAGCCACTCCGGAAGCTCCCGGTTTCTTGCCACGCTCACCGGCTTTGCCTTGGCCTTGAGCCTTGCTCCCACCGCCTGGGCAACATCAACCGATCGCATCACCGCCAATGACGGACAGACCATCGTGGTTAATGACGACGTCGAGCGTACCGGCGAAAACGAGCGCGGCGTATTGGCCAAGAACTTGAAGTCGACCGAGGTGCCCACGACGGTGGAGATTAACGGAAATGTCAGCGCGACGGGCAGCTTCCGCGCCGGAGCGGCGGAGGCGGAATCAAGTACTGGTTGCGAGACCAAAGTCACCATCAGCGGCAATGCCTTCGCCTCTTCGCCACATCAATCCTACGGCACCTCGCAGCTTTCGTACGGAACGAATGAGCTGTACGTCGGAGGAGATATCGAGACGACGCTCGAGGGGGAATCTAAATACGAAGAGCGGTCGTCGACAGGAGTTTCTGCATCGTCCACGGGAGAAGAGGGCTCATGCGTCACCACCATCGAGGGAGACGTCAAGTCCACGAGCACCTTAGACAACAGCATTGTTGACGGTGTCATCCTGAACGCATCTTCCGGCGCCAAAGTTGACGTCTCTGTAAAGGGAGACGTGAACGTTACCGTACCGGAGGAAGAGTGCCAAGTCACGGGAATCACGACTGACGCAAACGGCGGCTCAATCGACCTTGAGGTGGGCGGATCGGTCATCGTCTCGACACCGTCCCAAGAAGCCAAGGGCATCTTCATCTCCGACGGCGGGGAAGACTATGGCAAGCAGGCCAACGTCGTGGTGCACATAGGTGGCGACGTCATCTCCAACGGCACGGGCATCATGATCAATGCGGGCAACAATCACGCGAAGTACGACATCATCATCGAGGGCATCCTCAAGGCAGAAACCATGCCCATAGCCATCGTCAACGCTGCCCCCACAATCGAGATCGCGGTGAGCGGCATCTCCTCCCCCCTTGACGAAATCGCGTTTGAGCGGGGCGAGGATGGTCAGTTCCGGCCGACCGAGACCTCGCGCGCCTTTGCCGCCGCCATCAACTACCTCGTGAAGATCGACTCGGACAGCATGGCATCCAAGCAGGTGCCCGGAGGGTCCATCAGCGTGCTTTCCCAGGACGGCAGCGCGCTTAAGGTCTTGGGCGACTACAGCGTCGTGCGTCCGCACGACATCATCTTGGTGCGCGTGACCCCTGACGAGGGGCTGGTGGTTGACCGCGTCTTCAACGGCGAGGGCGACGAGCGCGTCGAGCTTGTTCAAGATGGCGAGGGAAACTATATCCTTGAGGTGCCCGCCTCGGGAAACATCAACCTGAGCGCCCTGTTCAGGCAGGAGGAGACGCCTGAGCCTGAGCCTGAGCCCGCACCCACACCGGAGCCCACGCCTGCGCCGGTGCCCTCTGTCGACCCGGCCCCCGCACGAGCCACCTCGCCGGCGCAGAAGGCCCTTCCGGCCACAGGAGACGAGAGCGCTGCGTGGGGTGTCACCGTGACTGCGCTGGGAGGGTGC
This sequence comes from Atopobiaceae bacterium, assembly GCA_017460265.1. Lineage (GTDB taxonomy): Bacteria > Actinomycetota > Coriobacteriia > Coriobacteriales > Atopobiaceae > UBA1367. Next base: position 1,609 of record JAFUBJ010000159.1, read on the forward strand.
CTCGTCATTGCCGGCGCGCTCTGCCGCCTCCGCAGCACGGACGAAGAGGCTGCGTAAGACGGTCCTTCCCCTTAGGGACGGATGTTGCCCTTCTCGATATGCTCCCTGATCAGAGGATCGATGACCTCGTCAAAGAGAAGCCTTGAGCCCAGCGCGCTCTTGCGCTGGCGGCCATAGACCTGCTCGGCAGACACGCCATGCTCCGCCCAGTCTCCGCCGCCGTTGCTCGTGTTGAGCATGAGGGGCTGAAGGTTGTCCATGGCGTGGGCAAAACGCGACTCGGGCGTCTCGTAGGCCTCGAACTCGTCAAAGAGCGCCATGAGCTCGGTCGCCTGGTCCTCGGGCAGAAGGCCAAAGATGCGCTGCTTGGCAGCCTCCTCGCGAGCAGCCTGGGTCTTCAGGCCTTCCGCATCGTAGGCGTAGGTGTCGCCCGCATCTATCTCCACCACGTCGTGGATGAGGCACATGAGCATGACGTGGGCGATGTCCACCTCCTCGTTGGCGTACTCGCGCAGGAGGTAGGCCATGATGGCCATATGCCAGGCATGCTCGGCGTCGTTCTCGCGCCGGCCGTGGCCCGAGAGGTGCGTCTGACGCAGGATGTTCTTCTCCTTGTCTATCTCGAGCGCAAAGGCAAGCTGCTGGGAAAGACGCTGGTCCATGGGTGGTTCCTCGATTCAGTGCGGGCGTTTGCTTCGCCCATTGTAGTACGCGCTGGCTCGCCACGGCGGGGCCCGTCGAGGGAGCCCCGCCCGAAAGGCGCGGTCCCTACTCCCCCAACAGGCGTTCCAGCAGGCGCTCCCTGTCCGTCATGAAGAGGTGCATCGTCTGGTATGCCTCCGTGTCCTCATAGGCAACCGGCTCGATCGCCTCCTCGTCAAAGCGCAGGATCTGGGCACCGGGGAGCGACAGGAGCACCGGCGAATGCGTGGCGACGATGAGTTGCGCACCGTGCTCCGCTAGCTGATAGAGCTCGTATAGCAACGTGAGCTGGCGAGAGACGCTGAGCGCCGCCTCGGGCTCGTCCAAGAAGTAGAGGCCGTTTTCGCAGAAGTCCTCCTGGATGGTGGCAAGGAAGGCCTCGCCATGGGAAAGCTCGTGAAGCCCGCGACCCAGCATCCGCCGCGCCACGCTCAGCGAGGTCCCTGCCGGAAGGCCCGCCTCCCGCAGCAGCTCGTCGGCATGGGGTCCGAGGTAGCGCGACTCATAGGCATCGGCTGCCGTTGCCACGTTGTAGAAGCTCTCCGCACGCAGGAAGTAGGCTCCCCACGGTCGTTCGTGAGATCGCTGCAGGTGCACGGCCTCATGCAACGCGGCGTGGGTGTCGTTGGTAGCAAAGGCATAGTTGCGGCTACCGCCCTCAGGATTCAGCCCGTATGCCACGGCCATGGCCTCGAGGAGCGTCGACTTGCCCGAGCCATTCTCGCCCGTGAAGAACGTGACGTTGGAGGAGAAGGTGAGCGGCAAGCTTTGGAGCGCAGGGATGTCCCGCACGTAGCTGTCACGCTCGACGGCGGCCCAGTCTATGAGTGCCTCTTTTATGAAATGCGCCTCTGGCATGGCCCTCCCCTCTCCGTGGTGTCTTGGGGCCATTCTACGTCAGGGGTGGGTCAGATACGGTCGGTCCACGACGTCGTGCATTCTGGCAAAAGCAAAAGTGCGAAAAAGTTTTGATGTGATATCGCCTCCTTTTCGTTAACCGAATCTCTGACCTGCACTTTTAAAGGATGACCTCTAATCTCATATAAAAACTTTCACGCACTTTCTTATGCAATGACTCGTATCATTTCAAGAGCGAAAGGAAAGCACGAGTGTTAGGGCAGGTGGACAGGAGGCGCCATGTCTTTTCTCCTTGCACGGGGAACAGCCGTTGAATGGCTGCGTTCGAACCATGATGGCTCCCTCCTCGAGAAACGCTTTCGCATTCGATACTCCTCACTCGAGGCCAGTCGCACACGTCTCGAGCGACATGCGAACACCCTCACCCACCTCACCAAACCTCTTCAGATCGCCGTCTGGTCACGCGAAAGCCGCCGTTCTTCGGCGCTTGTCCAAAGTCATGTTCTTGTCACGCAAAGTGGCTGGTACCCCTGCATTCGCATCACGCCCGGCATCTACTGCCTTGCCCCCGAGTACGTCTTTCTACAAATGGCAGGGCTCCTTGACGAGGAGCGGCTTCTCTTCCTGGGCATGGAGCTTTGCGGACGGTACGGCATCGATGGCGACGTCTTCCTTCGAAAGCAGGCATGTAGCACCGACATGTTACTTGCCGTTGCAAGAGAGGAGCGAGGCGTTCACGGGAAGAAGCGCGCCCTTGCCATAGCGCCACGGGTGCTTGATGGCTCAGCCTCCCCCATGGAGAGTGCCCTCACGCTCATTCTTTCCTCCGATTGCGAACAGGGAGGCTTTGGCCTCCCCCGCCCCACACTCAACCATGCATTGCCCGTCGAAGGCGCTGCTAGAGCGCTTTGGGACGACGATTTCATCACTCCCGACATGCTCTGGGAGGACGTCAAGCTGGTTGTGGAATACGACAGCAACCTGCATCACAGCGCATCCAGACGCATTGCCCGCGATGCGCGACGTCGCGATGTCCTAGAGGAGATGGGTTACCGCGTAATCACCGTCGGCACTGAGCAGATGGGTAATTACCTCGAGCTCGAGCGCATCGCGCGGATCATTGCGGCTCGCTTTGGGATGGACATCACGCCTCGAAATGACATGGAGCTTCAGGGGCGACTCGGGTATCAGCAGCGTATGGTCAGGCTGGCGACGCATCCCCGCGAGCTGCTCGGCTTTCCCGAGAAGAGCCAACCGAATACGCACGCCTGGCACATCAGGAAACGCTAGACATGTGAGATGTGGTTCTTCGAAGACCACAGGCACAGCCCCTCCCCGACACGGGCACATCGTTCCGTTAGCTACAAAGTGAAATAGTGCGATAAAGTTTTGATGTAAAGAGAGCAAAGAGCGCACGGCCGGAGGCGTGACCTGCGCTTTTAAAGTGCGACTGAGATTAGCATATGAAAACTTTATCGCACTTTTTGCATGGGAAGACGAGGGGGGGTGCGACACCTGGGCTAGGACTGGAAGCGGTATGGAGGTAGGACCCCTGGCGAGAGCAGTCAAGCCGGAGCAGGTACGCGACGCAAGGCGCCCGGTGTTGCAAGCAGGGCAACGCCGGGCGCAAGCTAGTTAGGCTATGCAGCCGTCCTTACAAACCCATGGCCGCACCAGCGAAGGTCATGGCCATCATGATGACCAGGAAGCCAAACGCGTAGGGTGCGATCTTGCCAATGATCTCGCCGTCCTTGCCGTTGAGGTCGCACGCCGCGCAGCCAATGGCCACGTTCTGCGGCGAGAGCATCTTGCCAGCAGAGATGCCAAGCGAGTTGGACGCCACGAGCCAGGTCTCGTTGACGCCGATGGACTGCGCGGCCTGGAGCTGGACGTTGCCAAAGAGGACCTCGGACGAGGTGCCGGAGCCCGTCACGAAGGTGCCGAGCGCGCCCAGCGCCGGTGCCACCAGCGGATAGAGGTTGCCCAGCGAGCCCACGAAGAACGCCGCGATGCTGGCGATCATGCCCGAAGAGCCCATGATCTTGGCCCCCGAAAGGACGCCCAGCATGGTCAGGATGGTCTTGGACATCTGCTTGACAGTGGCGCCCAGCACGGAAAGCATCTGGTTGATGGGGCAGCCCTGGATGAAGCCGCCGATGATGCCGCACAGCAAAATGAGCACGCCCGGCGTGTTGATCCAGCTGAAGGTCAGCGTTGCGGGGTTCTCGCCCGCGTAGACCTGCACCTGCGTCTTGATGGCGGACAGCGGCTGCGAGATAAACGGCACCAGCGAGCTGGTCAGCAGCAGCACCACGAAGATGAGGATGAACGGCGACCACGCAACCAACGCGTCATGCACCGTGATGGGGCCACGGCCCGCAGCGACCTTCAGGCGCTCGCTTTCCGGGATGGGGGTGCCCTTCATCCGCAGCGCCATGAGGAAGGTGCCGGCAAGCGAGCAGACCGCGCCCACCACGTCGGGCAGGGTGGCACCAATGAACCGCGCCGCAATGAGCTCCGGGATGGCAAACGAGAGGCCAGCGACCAGCGTGATGGGCACGACACCCTTCAGGGCCTTGGGGCCGCCGCCAACCAGCATGACCATGAGGAAGGGGCTTGCGATGACGAACGGGAACACCTGCAGGGCCTGAACGAAGGCAAGGTCCGTCTCGACGATGCCGGTGATCGAGGCGAGCGTGGTGGTGGGAATGCCGATGGAGCCGAACATGGTGGGCGTGCCGTTGGCGATGAGGCAGGCCAGGATGGCGACGATGGGGTCGATGCCGAGCGCCATCATCATGGAGGCGGGGATGGCGACCGCAGTGCCGAAGCCCGCCATGCCCTCCATGAAGTTGCCGAAGCACCACACGATGAGCAGCGTGAGGACGCGACGGTCGGAGGAGACCGAGGTCAGCATGCCCTTGATCTTGTCCATGGCATGCGTGCACACGGTGAGGTTGTAGGTGAAGACCGCCGCGATGATGACGATGACGATGGGCCAGAGGGCAAAGAGGCAGCCTTCGAGGGT
>JAFUBJ010000160.1 GCA_017460265.1 Atopobiaceae bacterium
ACCATCGTGCGCATCGTCGGGCCGGTCGTGGACGTGCAGTTTGACGAGCAGGTCCCTGCCATCTACACCGCACTCACGGTCGACGCCGACACGCCGATGGGCCACGTCAACACGGTCCTCGAGGTTGAGTCGCAGCTGCCGGGAGGCGTGGTCCGCACGGTGGCCATGTCCTCGACCGACGGCCTGCAGCGCGGCATTCGCGTTCATGACACGGGCGCCCCGATGATGATGCCCGTGGGGCAGCAGACCCTCGGCCGCGTCTGGAACGTCATGGGCCAGCCGGTCGACGGCGGCGCCATGCCTGACGACGTCATCTTCTACCCGATTCACCATCCCGCACCCTCCTTTGACGAGCTCACCACCCAGACCGAGGTCTTCGAGACGGGCATCAAGGCGATCGACCTGCTCGAGCCGTACGTGCGCGGTGGCAAGACCGGCCTCTTTGGCGGTGCGGGCGTGGGCAAGACGGTCCTCATCCAGGAGCTCATCAACAACCTCGCGCAGGAGCACGGCGGCACGTCGGTCTTCACCGGCGTCGGCGAGCGCACGCGTGAGGGCACCGACCTCTACCTCGAGATGACCGAGTCGGGCGTCATCGAGAAGACGTGCCTGGTATATGGCCAGATGAACGAGCCGCCAGGAGCACGTCTGCGCGTCGGCCTGGCAGGCCTGACCACAGCCGAGTACTTCCGTGACCAGGGCCAGGACGTGCTGCTCTTCATCGACAACATCTTCCGCTTCTCTCAGGCGGGCTCCGAGGTTTCGGCACTGCTCGGTCGTATGCCCTCTGCCGTTGGCTACCAGCCCACGCTGGCAACCGAGATGGGCGACCTCCAGGAGCGCATCACCTCCACCAAGGAGGGCTCCATCACGTCCGTCCAGGCCGTCTACGTCCCTGCAGACGACCTGACCGACCCAGCACCTGCCACCACGTTCACGCACCTCGACGCCACGACCGTCCTTTCGCGCTCCATCTCCGAGCTGGGCATCTATCCTGCGGTCGACCCGCTTGCCAGCTCCTCTGACGCGCTTGACCCGACCATCGTGGGCGACGAGCACTACCGCGTGGCCATGAAGACGCAGGAGATCTTGCAGGAGTACTCCGACCTCCAGGACATCATCGCCATTCTGGGCATGGACGAGCTGACCGAGGAGCAGCAGGCGACGGTAAACCGTGCGCGCAAGGTTCAGCAGTTCCTCTCGCAGTCCTTCCACGTTGCCGAGAAGTTCACGGGCAATCCTGGCGCCTACGTGCGCGTCGAGGACACGGTCCGCTCGTTTGCCGCCATCGTCGACGGCGAGTGCGACGACATCCCCGAGCAGGCGTTCCGCTATGCCGGCACCATCGATGACGTGCGCGAACGTGCGGCCAAGATGGCCGGAAAGGGCGAGTAGGGAACCGCGATGGGTTACATTACCTGCCAGTTCGTGCGCCCTGACCGCCTCCTTTACGAGGGCAAGGCGCAGAGCCTCGTGCTCGTTACGCCTTCGGGAGAGCTGGGCGTGTGGCCGCTCCACGCGCCTGAGATCGTCTCGCTCGGCGACGGCGTCGTGCGCCTCAACCTCCTTGAGGAAGAGGGGGGCGGCACGGTGAAGGTCATCGTTTCGGGAGGCTATGCCGAAATCGAGGACGACCTGGTCATCATCCTGGCCGACCACGCACGACGTTCCGACGACATCGAGCCGGACGTGGTCCAGGCGACGCGTGCCGAGGCGCTTGCCGACAGGGATGCGCTCGCCCCCGACGACCATAGGCGTGCCTACTATGACAACAAGGTTCGCTGGTGCGACCTGCTTCTGAGCCACGCCGAGGTGTAACAGCACGCACGGCCGCTTTGCCTAACGCAGTATCGGGGCACATCTTGTTGCTATAATCGTGCGACACGCCCTATCACAAGACCCGGAGGTCCCGTGGAAGTCATACGCATCGAGGGATGTCACCCCATCACTGGAGAGGTAACGGTTGAGGGGGCAAAGAACTCAGCGCTCAAGCTCATGGCCGCCACCATTCTGGCGCCTGGCGTGTCGACGCTGACCAACGTCCCCAACATCGCCGACGTGCATGTCATGGGAAAGGTCCTGAAGGAGCTTGGCGCCAAGATCGACGTTGCGGACGAGCACACGCTGGTCATCGACACCTCGTCGGTCGAGCGTTGGGAGACCCCCTATCACCTCGTCGCGCAGATGCGTGCCTCGACGGCCGTCTTGGGTCCGCTCATCGGGCGTTTTGGCAAGGCGACCGTTGCCATGCCGGGAGGCTGCAACATCGGTGCCCGAAAGATTGACATGCACCTCCTGGGTCTGCAGGCCCTGGGCGTCCAGTTTGACATGAGCCATGGTGACATCTGCGCCACCACGCCCAACGGGCTGAAGGGCACCTCCGTCACGCTCGACTTTGCAAGCGTCGGAGCGACCGAGAACCTCATGATGGCCGCGGTGCGGGCCGAAGGCGTTACCACCATCGCCAACGCCGCACGTGAGCCCGAGATCGTTGACCTTGCCAACATGCTCAATGCCATGGGTGCCAAAGTGCATGGCGCCGGAACTCCTGTTATCGAGATCGTGGGCGTCGATGAGCTCTATCCCGTCGAGCATCGCGTGGTGGGGGACCGCATCGAGGCGGGCACCTTCATTGCGATGGCCGCCATCACGGGAGGCCCCGTGACAGTGAAGGGCTTTGACCCCGTCCATCTTGGTCTTGTGCTCAAGAAGTACGAGCTGATGGGCATCGACATCGAGCGTGGGAACAACCAGTGCCTCATCAGTCGCACGGGCGACATCCACCCCGTCGACATCCAGACGCTTCCTTTCCCAGGCTTCCCGACCGACATGCAGGCACAGACCATGTGCCTGCTTGCGCTTGCCAAGGGCAGCTGCATCGTGACCGAGAACGTCTTCGAGAACCGCTTCATGTTTGCAAGCGAGATTTCCCGCATGGGTGCCGATATCGTCATCGAGGGACACCATGCGATCGTGCATGGTGTCGAGCGGTTCAGCGGCGCTCAGGTCAAGGCGCCTGACCTACGCGGAGGCGCCGCCCTTGCCATGGCGGGCCTTGTTGCCGATGGCGTGACTACGATCTCCGACATCCATCACATCGACCGTGGTTACGAGCGCTTTGTCGAGAAGCTCCTTTCGCTCGGCGCCGTCGTCGAGCGCCTTGACGTGCCGAGCATAGACTAGCCCAGACGCATCTCAGCTCAGCGTTAGTGCGACAAGCCGTACGAGCAATCGTTGCCGCCCGTCGAAAAGCGGATGCCCTCCACGATATCGATGGGTTTGCCCGCCATGATATTGGGTAGAACGACTTGACACACATTCGTCTGGGAGGAGGGGCCATGCCCCGTACCGAGTCTCATGGAGAAGGCAGCCTCACGATGGCTGGCGAGGACTATCTCGAGTCCATCTACCGGCTCATAGAAGAGGGTCATGGCAACGAAGATGGCTCCGTCAGATCCGTTGACGTTGCGGAGGATCTCTCCGTCTCCAAGGCAAGCGTCAGCAAGGCTCTCACCTACCTAAAAGAGAACGGCATGGTCGAGCAGGCGCGCTATGGCCGCGTGATGCTGACGGCCGAGGGAACCGAATATGCGCGCGACGTGTGGCGCCGCCACCGTGCCCTGCGCAAGTTCCTTATCCAGGAGCTTGGTGTCGAGCCAGACGTGGCGGATGACGAGGCCTGCCTCATGGAGCATGACCTTTCCATCGACACCATGGATAAGCTCTACGCCTATCTTGACGCCCATGGCATACAGGTCGAGGACTAAAGCCGGCGTCTTTTCGCAATAACTGGCCAAACAGGCCCTGATGAAAGAGGTTTCACATGAAGGCAGTCATTCCCGCGGCCGGTCTGGGAACTCGTTTCCTGCCGGCCACCAAGAGCATGCCCAAAGAGCTTCTCCCCGTGCTCAACAAGCCCGTCATCCAGTACGTGGTCGAGGAGGCGCTCGAGCCTGACGGCGTCGATGAGGTCGTCATCGTCAACTCCCACGAAAAGCCTCAGATCAACGAGTACTTTGAGGTCGACGAGGAGTTTGAGGCAATGCTGCGCTCGCGTGGAAAGAACGCAGAGGCGGATGCCGTGCACGCCGCAGCAAGCCTTCCGGTCACGTTTGCATACCAAGACGACCCCAAGGGGCTTGGGCACGCCGTGCTCTGCGCTGCCGACAACGTTGACGACGACCCCTTCTTCATCCTTCTGGGCGACTACTTCGTGCCCGATCGTCAGATGTGCGTCAACATGGCTACGGTCTCCAAGGAGCATGGCGGATGCTCGGTCATCGCGGTCGCTCCCGTCCCCGCAGACCAGGTGAGCCGTTACGGCATCATCGCTGGCGAGTGCGTTGGCGCGCTTCCGGGCATGGATGCCACGGGCGAGGAAGAGGGTGCCGTCTGGAAGGTGACAGGCCTTGTCGAGAAGCCCGCTCCCGAGGATGCGCCGTCCCACCTCTTTATTGTTGGTCGCTACCTGCTCACGCCACGCATCATGGAGCTGCTGCGCACGCAGGGCCCTGGCGCCGGCGGCGAGATTCAACTAACCGACGCCATGGAGCGTCTGCTGGCAGAGGAAGAGATGTATGCGGTCGTGGTCGACCCGCTCGAGGGGTGCGATACCGGCACTCCTGCAGCCTGGGCCGCCACCAACGCACGCCTGGCTCTCGCTGATCCAAAGCAGGTTCCGGCCTTCAAAGAGGCTCTGGGCAACGCCACTCTTTAAGAGCTCTGCAAAGATGCACATCATCCATCTCGGTGCAAATGGGTGGCTGGCGCGCTTTGACGACGGGTTTGACGACGAGAACGTCATTCGCGTTGCCGATGCGCTTGGCCTTCTGTGGGCTGACGCCCACCCTGGCGCGACCGTCCTTATCGGGCGAGACGCGCGGTTCCGTGCCGCACACTTCGCAAAGCTTGTGGGGCAGGTCATCGCATCGTATGGGATGCGAGTGAAGGTCTCGGCCGACCCGTGCCCGACACCCGCGCTCGGGTGGTGCGCCGCCCACGACGACGAGTGCGTGGGCGCTGTGATGCTTACCGCTTCAGAAAACTCCTGCGAATACGGAGGCATCCTTGTGCGCGGGGCTGACGGTGGAGCTGTGAGCTCTGCGTTTCTTGCGGAAGTAGATCGCGCCATCCCTACGTACGCCACAAAGGACCGCGGTGCCGTCGAGATGGCAGATTTCGTCACACCATATATAGAGGGCGTGATTGCCTTCCTTGATGTCGACGCCTTTCGCTTTGCACACCTCAAGGTGGTGGCTGACCCCATGTATGGTGGCGCCATCACTACGGTGGGACCGCTTCTTAGGCGCCTTGGATGCGAGGTGTCGCTGCTGCACGCAGAGGAATCGCATGACTTTGTGGGTATCCACCCCGACCCAAATGAGCCGTGGGTGGACAAGTGCGAGCGCCGCGTGGTGGATACGGGCTCGGACTGCGGCATCGTGCTGGACGGCGACGGAGACAGGGCGGCCCTCATCAGCGACGAAGGGCGTCTTGTGGGGCCCCAAACGCTGGTGCCACTTGTTATTAGATGCCTGAGCATGGGAAGGGGCGCAACGGGGCGCGTCGTCGTGACGACTGCTACCACAGAGCGCGCCTCTCGTCAGGCAGAGATGCTCGGTCTGCCCTTGACGGTGGTTCCGGTTGGCTTTGAGCGAAGCTATGAGGAAGTGCTCGAGGGAGACGTCCTCATGGCGTCAGAGGAGTATGGCGGCATCTGCATACCGTCGCACTTGGCAGAGCGTGACGGAATCTTTGCCTGCCTTGTCGTGCTGGAACAAATGGCCAAGAGTGGCCTTTCGCTGTCCGAGCTCGTTGCGCGCATGGCACAAGACGTTGGGCAAATGGAGTATGTCAGGCGCGACCTAAGGCTTGATGGGGGAGAGCTGCAAACGCTCAGAAACCTGCTACCAGGAATGAATCCACGTAATGTGGCCGGCAAGAAGCCGGAGCGTGTGAGCCACCTGGATGGCCTTAGGCTGCACTTTAGTAATGGCGCGTGGGTGTTGCTTCGCGTATCGCGCACACAGCCCGTAGCAAGGGTCTATGCGGAAGCACCTACCTATAAAGAGTGCGCGCAGCTTCTTGAAGCCGCCCTCGCCCTCGCGCGGGATCCCTCCTGACCTGCGCCTCCGCCCCGCGGCGTCCCGAAGGTGTGTGCACATTGTGGAGACGCGCGACCGCGCCCCAAAACGGGGCGGGGGAGTGTAATATTTCTTCTTGCGCGCGCCCGACCGGGCGGCGCGGGAACCTTGAAAACCGGATACTGCGATCGATGAGATCGACAAGAGACAGCAGCGATTATTTCGAATACGTCAATTTCGAAGAATCCGATTCCAGCGGGATCATGACATGGGACCTGCTCGACACTCACACGCAACGGGCTCACGAGCCCGTGACAAATTTGAATGGAGAGTTCGATCCTGGCTC
>JAFUBJ010000161.1 GCA_017460265.1 Atopobiaceae bacterium
GTGGTCGATTCCGCGGCGCTTGGGATAGGCGTTGTCGTCCGTGTCCTGGTATGCGCGCTTCGCATCCTCGTAGGGGAGGGTGAAGCTGTCGCCGCCTTGCCCCTCGTTGTTCAGCTTGAAGAGGTCCCACACCGAAAGGCTGCGTCCACCCGCGCGGCAGGCTCCCTCCACTTGGTTGGCGGCAAACGATCCGCCAATGAGAAAGCCTTCGGGAAACGTCAGTGCCTGTGTCATGTCAGCTCCTCTGTCCACCGCGTCTGCGGTGCTCGTCGATTGCGTGAGGTGGGGCACCTGCACACGCAGGTCCCCCGGGAAGGAAGGGCAATCTATGCGTCGCGACCATTCATTGCCTTGGTGAGGGCAATTGTTGCCACGGCAGCTACTACCACGCTTACCACCACTGCGATGAGATACTGCACAAACGTATCCCCAAGGAAGATTGCGATGCCGGCGAGCGGTACGGGACCCATTGCGTAGGCCTTGACTCCAAAGAGCGACATGAGCGCGCCACCCGCCGCGCCGCCGATGAACGTGGAGACGAAGGCGGCCTTTGCCGGAGCCACTACGCCATAGAGCGCGGGCTCGGTGATGCCGATGATGGCCGAGATACCGCTTGTGAAGGCAAGGGAACGGCTGTCTTCTTCCTTGGCAAGGAAGGCGAGGGCGAAGGTCGCTCCTGCGATGGCCGCGTTTGCCGCTGCGCCAAGAGGCAGGAAGGGATCATAGCCAACTTGGGCGAGGCTCTGCACCTCAAAGGCGCCGAGTGCCTGGTGAAGGCCCGTGAAGACCATCAGGGGATAGATGCCGCTCACGATTGCTGCGCCAAACACGCCGGCAAACTCAACCAAGCTGACGAGGGCGCTGCCGGCAGCATTGGCGGCAAGGTTGATGACGGGACCGACGGCGGCAAGCACGATGGGAGCCGTGGTGAAGATGGTGAGCATGGGTACAAAGAAGCCTGCGACCATCTTGGGAACGATGCGCTTCCAGAGCTTCTCCACCCACGACATGACGTACACGCCAATGATGACCGGGAACCGGGTAGAGGAAGATGCACCGTCGGGAATAGGCAGGCCAAAGAGGTTGGCACCATCACCCAGCTCGGCAAAGCTCGGGTGCAGCATGATGCATCCGAGGACCATGGCTGCGACTTGGTTGCAGCCAAAGTACTTGGCAGAGGTGAAGGCCAGGATGATGGGCAGGAAGTAGAACGGCGCATCGCTGATCATCATGAGCACGCCGTAAGTAGGCGATGTTGGGTCAATGACGCCACCGAACAGCAAGGAGAGCAGTACTGCCTTGGTGATACCGCCGGTGACCAGGGCGGGAAGGGCAGGGATGAGCACGTTGGTGCACAGGTCAATAGCCATGCCCACAAGATTCTTTTTCTCAGCGGGGGCTTCGTCCTCGTTTACGTCGATAGACCCGCCGTCGGCCAGTCCAGTCATCCTAAGGAACTCGTCATAGGCCTCGTCGACCGTGCCCGCGCCAATGATGACCTGGTACTGGCCCGCATTGAGGACGCTTCCCTTGGCCAGCTTGGTCGCGTCGATCGCCGCCTTGTTGATGAGCGAGGTGTCTTTGAGGTTAAAGCGCAGGCGTGTCACGCAGTGATACACGCGTGTGATGTTCTCAATGCCTCCCACGTTCTCTAGAATGACTCTGAGGTCGTCCTCGTACTGCATTTCCTCTTCCTTTCCCTTGTCATATCTGGTTGCAGCGGCAGGTACACAAACCGTTTACCTGCTGTTTTGCTGCCTATCATTAAAGCGACCAGATGTGGGACGGACTACTACCGTATCATCGTTTTAAGTATCTGTTTTGTTACCTATCACACGGTGATTGCTCATGAACCTCTCCCAACAGGTTGACCGCTACTTCAGTGAAACCCGTGCGAGGCTAAAGATTGGCTACGAGGATCTAGGAGAGCTCGGCTTTGACGCTGGCTTCGCGGAATACGACGAAGACGGAGTTGAAAGGCAGCTTCTCACGCGCGACATTAGCACCTCGGCCCAACGCTACGGAAACACGCACGTGGAGGTGGCGCTGTTCTCGGGCTCGAGTCTCGTTGTTCTGGAGTTTCCCACCGAGGTCGATCGGCTATTGGCATGCGACTTCTTGCAGGTACGCTATGTAATCAGTGGAACGCTGGTCCTTGAGTTCAATGGCAGGCGTGAAGAGTTTTCACGTGGCGAGGTCTGTCTGATCAATCTGCGCACGCCATATCGCGAGTTACGCAGAGAGAGCCGGGCCACAACGCTTAATGTTTGTGTGCATCCCGTTGTGCTCGATGAGGGCTTTCTGGGGGCGGTGAGCCTCACGCCCTTGCAGTCATATCTTCGCTCGCGCGTCATCAACGATGGCCAGCAGCTGCCCTTCTTGCGATTTGTCCCACGTGCGGAGGGCGTGAGAATACAACGAACCGAGCAGGAGGAGTTCTCGCGCCTGCATCCCGAGGAGTCCATCGGTCGCAATCCCCTTGAGGAGGCCCTTTCGTTCCTTTTTGGCGAGGACCACTACAAGGCGGCAGGGTACGAGCACGTGATGCGCGGTCAGCTGCTGCGTCTGTTCGATCGACTTGCTACGGTGTGTCGTCTCGACGGCGTCGTCGGGGAACGGGACGCATACGATCGTGCGCTCTTTGAGTCGGTAAGCCTCTACATGCGAAATAACCTTGCATCCGTCACGCTCGGGGACCTTGCCCAAGAGTTCCATTACCACCCAAACTACTTCAATGGGCTCGTGCGAAGGCATTCGGGTGTCACGTTCTCGGCGTTCCTTGTGAGCCTAAGGATTGCAAAGGCCAAGGAGCTGCTCAGGGCCACCGACATGCCCGTCGATCTCATCTGCCAAGCGGTTGGCTACAACAATCGAGGCTTTCTGTATCGCAAGTTCACGGAGGAGACGGGTATGACTCCGGCGGCATATCGTAGAAGGAACAGGTGAGTTCGCTTACTCCGCCTCGAGGAAGGCGCCGGTCTGGCGGTCCCAGAGGCTCTCGTAGGTGCCGCCCGCCTGGCTGAGCTCGGCGTGGGTGCCGTCCTCCACGATGGCGCCGTTCTCCAGCGCCACGATGCGGTCGAGGGCCGCGACGGTGGAGAGGCGTTGGGCGACCACGATGGGCGCCCTGCCGCGCACGAGGTTCTCGAGCGCGTCCTGCACCAGGCACCTAGAACCGCGGCCTCGCCAGGGCCTGCCTGGCGAGGCCGCCTGA
>JAFUBJ010000162.1 GCA_017460265.1 Atopobiaceae bacterium
CCCACGTAAAGCGCAAGCATGCCGCAGCTCGCAAGTGCCAGCAGGGCATGGCGAAGGCCCATTACATCCCCCGTCTGGGGAATGACAGCGCGCAAAGAAGAGGCCGGCGTTGCCGAGCCGCCCGAGGACCGGTTGGAACCTCCGTCTGGGGTTACGGGCTGCTCGGCGTCTGGCTCGGGAGTCGGGTCCACTGGGCCTGATGATGCCTCGAGCACGGTCAGGGTGGTTGACACGGAACCGTCGTCAAAGAGGATGTCGACCTCATGGCCTCCCGTCGCAAGCGTCTGCAGGTACCCTGGCCTGAACGTGATGACCGTGCTGCCGCTCCTGGCCTCGAAGTCTCCGTCATCCAAGGCTACACCATCGATCCGAACGCCGCTGAAGTGGGCAAAGCAGGTCTCGTCGGCAAGGCTTCTCTTGACGACCATGACGACAGGCTCTCCGCTCCCCCTCGTCCACGTGCTGTTGGCCCCTTCCACGATGGCGTACGAGAAGTCCTCCGGAGTGGGGTCGTCAGGCTCGCCCGTGGCGGGAATGGCCACGACCTTTTCCTGAGGCGAGAAGACAGGATTGGCAAAGGTGGCCGTGAGCACCTTCTCGCCGTCCTCCGTCTTGGTCGCCTCGCGCGTGACCGTCGTGGTCACGGCTACGGTCTCGCTCTCCACGTGGGACGCGTCACGTGCGCACACGCGTGTGGCGGTGACACTCGAGTCGTCCTCGGACCAGGTGTAGGTCGGCTCTCCCCAATCGTGGCCGAGCGGAGCATCCTCCCTGAGCAGCCGGGTCATCGCCTCTCCGCACTTCACGCAGCGCAGCACGTGCCAGTGGTACCCCCGGGCCATGCACGTGGGCTCGATGATCGTCTCGTCAACCCACTCGTTTTCGTGCAAGGTCTTTTCCTCTGGCTCCTCCTTTGTGGCACCGCAGATCCCGCAGGTATGGACCCTCACACCATCGACGGTGCAGCTAGGCTCCACCGTGACCACGCCCTCGTCCCACGTGTGGCCAAGCGCCAGAATGACGACATCCTCATAGGAGACCTCTTGCTGCGCATCCTGGTCCAGGAAGAAGCGGCCGCAGGGGTGCTCGCCTTTGTCACACACCCAGTACTCGACGTTGCCATCTTCGATGCAGGTGGGTTGGATGGCCTCGACCTTAACGAGTTGGTGCTCATGGCCCAGTGCCGGGATGACCCGCGTCTGAACATGTGAGCTGTCGTGCCTGCAGACGCGAGACTCCTCGCCCTCGCTGTCCTCGCTGCTGGGAACGGTCACCTCCCACGGGCTCCAGTCGTGACCGAGGGCAGGCAGCGCTTCGGTCCTGGTGTGAGAGGCGTCGTTCCGGCACGTGTAAGTCCTGACGCCCTCGTCCTCGCAGGTCGGCGCAAGGGTAACCACGCCTTCGTCCCAGCTGTGACCAAGGGGCGAGAGGTACTCCTGCGTGCGCAGGAGCCCTTCTCCGCACAGCTTGCAATACGTGACGCTCTCGAAGGATCCAGCCTCCGTGCAGGTCGCCTCGATCAGATTCTCGCGCACGGGCGTTGCGGGCTCATGGCCCGTCGCAGGCAGCACGATTGTCTTGCTCTGCTCCTTGAAGGAATCGTTTTCAAAGCGTGCGACGAGTGTTGTCTCGCCGTCCTCGGTGCAGGTTGCGGGCTTCGTGACCGTCGAGGTCACGGCGACGGTCTCGGCCTCCACGTGGGTTTCGTCACGGGAGCACGCGCGCGTTGCGGTAACGCTCGCATCGTCCTCTGCCCAGACGTAGGTCGGCTCCACCCAGTCATGGCCGAGCGCGTCGATGAAGTGCGCCTCGCCATGGTCGGAGTCATTCTTGCAGGTCCTCTTCTCGATTCCCCGCTCGGTGCAGGTCGGCGCCTTGGCCACGTACCAGTCTCCCCAATCGTGGCCAAGCGCCGCGACTTCGCGCGTCTCGACGTGGGCATCGTCGTTCCTGCAGACCCTCGTCTCGAGGCCAGCCTTCGTGCAGGTTGCCCTCTCGGTCACGCTCCACTCGCCCCAATCGTGACCAAGTACGGCGACCTCGCGCGTCTCCACATGGCTGGCGTCGTTCTTGCAGGTACGGGTCTGAATGCCAGCAGATACGCACGTGGCCTCAGTCGTAGTCTTCCACACGCCCCAGTCGTGCCCGAGCGCAGGGACAGTCACCTCCTCGCGCGAGAGCTCCTCCCCGCAGCGGGCGCAGTTCGTCACGAGCTCGTACGAGCCTGCCTCCTCGCAGGTCGCGGCAACGACCTGTTCGCGCACGGCTGGACCGGCCTCATGCCCCAGCGGCTCAAGGTCCTCCACAACCTTGGACTGCGGAGCAAACGCCAGGTTCTGGAACGTGGCGGTGTACGCAGTCTCGCCTGCCTCCGTGCAGGTGGGTTGTTTGGTCACCTCGGCGGTGCAGGAGGCAATCTCCGCCTCCACGTGGCTTTCGTCGTGCATGCAGCTGCGCGTCGCCACCACAAAGGCGTTGTCCTCTGCCCACGCGTACGACGCTTCGCCCCACTCATGGCCCAGGGCCGGCAGCTCTGTCGTCTTGCTCTGGCTCGCAAAGGCATCGTTTTCGAAGGTTGCCTCGTAGACGACCTCGCCCGCTTTCGTGCAAGTCGCAGCCGCAATGACGCGGTTCGTCGTCTCGACCGTCTCAAGCTCGACGTGGCTCTCGTCGTGTGCGCATACGCGCTTGGCCGTCACCAGTCCGTTGTCCTCGGACCACGTGTAGGTCGGCGCATCCCAGTCATGCCCAAGCGGCTCGCCCTCCATCAACTGTCGCTCAATGACCTCGCCACACACCGTGCAATAGGTGACATCCCACGAACGCTCTCCCTGCGTGCAGGTTGCCGCGGATATCTTCTCCGTGCGATGCGCCGTCTGGTGACGCAGCTTCTCCACCGTCTCAGTCCGCGTGTGTGACGCATCGTGTCGGCAGGTATATACGCGCGTGCCCTCGGCCGAGCAGGTCGGAGCGACCGTCAACGTTCCCTCATCCCAGTCATGTCCGAGCGCCTCGATCTGCCGCGTCTCCATGTGGGATGAGTCGTTCTGGCAGGCCCTCGTCTCGACACCCCTGCCCTCGCACGTTGCCGGAGTGGTCACGGTCCACGCACTCCAGCTATGGCCCGTGGCGGGAATGACCTCGTGGACGCGCGTGAGCTCCTTGTGGCAGACCGTGCAGTAGCTGACCACGTCACGCGAGCCATCCTTCTCGCACGTGGGCGCGACTTCGTTCTCCAGAACGGCATCACCCGGCGTATGCGCGAGAGGTGCCACCTCGACTTCCTTTGTCTGAGTCTTAAAGGCCTCATTCGCAAACGTTGCCGTATAGACAACCTCGCCGGGCTTGGCGCAGCTTGTTTCTTTGGTGGTCTTGGCCGTCGTGCGGACCGCCTCAGTCTCGGCATGGTTTGCGTCATGCTTGCAAACACGCGTTGCCACAACGCTGCCGTTGTCGGCCGACCACGCATACGTCGGCTCGTCCCAGTCATGGCCGAACGCGCGAATGACCACATCTGAAGGCTGAAGCTCGACGCTTCCGGACATGTCCTCAAAGAGCTTCTTGCAGGTCACG
>JAFUBJ010000163.1 GCA_017460265.1 Atopobiaceae bacterium
GCTGCTTTGGCTTTCATCCACAGCGAGTGAGTTAAGCAGAGAGATGGGGTCTATCGCCGGGATTATCTGCCTGCCGAATGGGCTTTGCGATGTAATGTACTCGACGTGCGAACGTATTTGACCATATGCGAGCGACACCGCATTTGTGTCGATATAGCGGCCAATGCGATCGGCTGGATAACCCTTCTCGAAAGAGCTGTCCTGAATGCCTATCGTCATGCCCACCTTGCAGTCAACGACAAAACAAACACTCTCACTGTTGCCAGGCTCGTGCCAAACACCCTTGAACTCTAGTGCACACTTGCCTAGGTTCAAGTCGTCTTGCTTTTCTGGGCGCTCCATCTGCAGACCGATTGTGATCGTGAGTTCTGTATTAGCGAATAGGTTGCCGTTGACAATCTCAAGCCTTATTCCCAGCAATTCGGTATTGATGATACGAACCGGCGAAAGCCATGCGCCCGTTTTCATGCAGCAACCCTCCAAACATCACTGCCGCAGTCTTCAAATGCGATGCTTGACATCTCAGAGGACTCCTCTACGGACTCGATCTGCGCGTCGCAGGCATATCCAAGGCCACTTCTAGCACTTGATGACAGTTTCGGTACCTCTACCGTTGCAGTTACGAAATCCTTTGGTTTCAGTTTCAGGTCAAGCCCAAGAGCGGCATCAAGCTTTGCGAGTGTCTCCAGCGTTGGACTCACGCTGCCATCCAGAATCTTGACAACCTGACTATTCTCCATGCCCATGCGATCAGCGAGATCGTGTGAGCTGATGCCGAGTGTTCCCATTCGGTAGGATACGGCATCGTTCAAGTCAACGATGTAGTCATGCAGTATCTCGTCGCTACTCTTCGACCCTTCGAAATTCACGCCATGACTGGATGCCGCGCCAAATCCGCTGGATGTTTCCTCGATTTCAGCGATTGCGACTGCAGGTCGAAGCCCACATGCGCGGAGCACCTTACAGACCGTCGCGAATGATGGGTTGCCACCCTCGCGAAGCGCCTTGTACAGGCTCTCGCGTGACATGCCTGCTCTCTTGGCAATCTGCGTCATGCCCTCCGAGCGCGCTACCGTGCCGAGCGCGTCAAAGAACGCACCAAGGTCCCCCTCCTCGGCTACGACGTCAAGATACTCGACCACGTCCTCGATCGTCTCGATGAACTCAGCTGCGTCATACTCATGAAATGCCATCTCAGTGGCCCTCCCTCCATGCTTTCGCGATTATCTCGGCTCTGTCGATGTCCCTGTCCTGGGTGGACTTGTCCCCGCCAATCAATAGGATCACCAGCTCGTTGCCTTCCTGCGTCAGGTAGACGCGATAGCCAGGGCCGAAGTCGAAGCGCACCTCGATGATCTTTGGTCTCACCTGCTTGTAGTCGCCCGTTAGCTCGCCGCCCTGTTGCACCCGCTCAAAGTAGCGGGTGATCCTTACTTTCGCCCTATTGTCTCTGAGCTTTCGCATCCAATGCGAGTACTCGTCGGACCTCAGTACCCTCAACATGACCTCCTTTCAACATTGTAGCCTACAGGATACGTTTCGATGCTGAGAGAGGACAAGCCTCACGTTTACCGACCTAACGTGCCGCTAGACCCTGCACGGACCAATCCCTACGCGCTCACACGACCCTCATCCATCCCAGGCGGTCGCTCCAGACCCACCCCCGACGAGGCGCCCGCCACGGCGTCGATGGCGGCACGCCCCTGCGGGTTGACGCTCTGGTACGCGTCCAGCAGCTCCCGCTCCTCGGGGGAGAGGGACGGGAACGCGCGCTCGACGTGGTGGTTGGCCAGCTCGTCCAGCGTGCAGCCGAACAGGTCGGCGAGGCGGATGGCGTCGCGGAGGTTGATCTGCGTGGTCTCTCGTTCCCAGTCTCCGTAGCGCGGCTTCTTGATGCCGAGGTAATCGGCTACCTCCTGCTGTGTTAGGCCCTTACGCTGCCTCATGGCTTTGATAGCAAACATTGGCTACCTCCTTTCATAAGAGCATCATACCCAAAACCCAAAGAAAGTTCTGCAAAATGCCGAAATTGTTCTTGACAGTAGGCATAATGCCGATATAGTTAATAGTGGTTCGGCAATATGCTGAACTTCACCACCCACCGCCGAAAGGAGACCCGCAATGACCACCAGCAAGAGCAGCACCGCAGAGCACATCCGCAGCGCGAGCTGGGAGTCCATCACCTATACCCGCGAGGAGCTTGCAAAGACCGTAGAGGACATCGAGGACGACGCCGTGAAGGACGCCGCCAGCCGCCTCTGGGAGTCCGTCAAGGGCGAGATGGAGCAGCATTGGGAGAAGGTCAAGGAGCTGCGCGGCTACGGCGTCGCACAGGGCGAGAAGGCCGCCAAGCGCGCCGACAAGGCCATGGTCCGCCGTCTGGACGCATTCAAGGTCGCCTTCCGTGCCATGGACTGCGAGCTTGACGTCACCATCGACTGGTACGACGGCTCCATCTTCCAGCTGGGCCTGTCCCGCGACAACTACTGCATGGGCTGCATCCGCGAGTACACGAACTGACACGCAAGGCCGCTCGGCCCCCTCGGGGGTCGGGCGGCTGCTTTCGTACCCCGTGATGGGGGGCTGCGGGTAATCCCACGGCCCGCAACCCCCACCACGGCGCACGAGGCGCCGCGTACCTTGCGAACCGAATAGCCCCTTTGGGACGGACCAGGCGAACGAAATGTTTGGGATTCAGAACCGATGCGCCGCTCAGCTTTGCCTGCCTTGCTTTGACTGGCTAGGTACCATCGGGCCGCTTACCCGATGGTGGGCACGTACTCAAGCCCGCAGAACGGACATTTGATCCTGTCGTTCGTTGGGCGGAACACGCACCCGCACCTCACGCAGACGCGCTCCGCGTCCTCATCGGTCTTCCTCCGCAGAAGCTCGTCACGGAGCCTCTGCAGCTCGCGGTCTTCCATTTCTGGATGAGACAGATTCTCAGGCATGACGCCCTCCAATCTGCCCGGCCCGCCCCAGAGGAGCTATTCGCAGGCTTCTGCGTACCTTGACATACAAGACCGAGGGCAGGCTGGCACCCTGTCCGTCCCGCGCTGAGCGGGAGCAAGCCGGTAAAGCCATGGGCGACGCCCAGCGGCGTGACGGATGTTCGGCATCTAGATGGCAGAGCCCTCCTTCAAGGGCTACGGCGCGGTGCGAGGCCGCGCACGCAAGAGATCGAATGACAACACACCCTCACGAGGGGAGGAACCATATGGCAAACCGCGACGACGACTTCGCGAGCTGCCTGCGCGCGTATCGCGCCAAGGCCGACCTGTCGCAGGCGGAGCTCGCCAAGCTGGCAGGCGTCACCGAGTACAGCATCCAGAACTGGGAGAACGGCGACTACATGCCGTCCCTGCGCACGACCATCAGGCTCGCCGACGCGCTCGGGGTAACCATCGAGCAGCTGGCAGGCCGCGCGTAGCCAACAAGAGGAAAACGCCCCCGCTGCACCACCAGCGAGGGCAAGGCGGTCAGAAAGGATACGACCAATGACCGAGAACAGTATAGCCAATAACGCGACAGGGCATCAGCTGTCGTTCCCGTATGTGTACGGAGAGAACGTGTCGGCAGTATATCCCGAGGTCAGCGTCAGCATCGAGCGCATCACGCCCGAGGTCGCCAAGAAGATGCTCGAAACAAACCTCAAGAACAGGGACATGCGAGACAGGACCATCGTAAAGACAGCGATTAAGAACAATGAGTGGATGCTGAACGGAGCGACGATCGTGTTTGACGAGAACGGCATCTTGAGAGACGGGCAGCACCGCCTAAGCTCTTGCATCAGCGTAGGAATGCCAATCGACACCATTGTCGTTCGCGGCCTAAAGGGTGGGTCTCAAGAGACGATGGATGTCAACTCAAGGCGAGTGCTTCGTGACTACATCAAGATGCGTGGATACCCCAATTACTCGTATGTGAGCACGATAGGATTCGTGCTTTACGTAGCCGACAACCACGGACTGAGCGCCTGCTTCATGCAACGCCGTGGCGGCAAGGCGACGATCAAGACGCTTCTCAACTACATCGAGGACAACTACGAGTCACGCATCGAGCCGATCGTCAAAGACGTGAGAAGCGTTCAGGGCAAGTTCAAGGGCGTCGCCACGAATATACTCGGAGCGCTCTTTGACGCATTCCGCAACGCGGGCGAAGACAACTACCAAGTGTTCGTAAGCCAGCTTCTCAATAAGAGTCGAGCTTGCGTGTCGGTCCAGCTGCTGCAAGAGAAGCTCATGACGAACGCGACCGAGACCGATAGGTTGAAGCAGCTCACCGACAAACA
>JAFUBJ010000164.1 GCA_017460265.1 Atopobiaceae bacterium
CGATGCTGGCGTGCAGGAGCTCAATCAGGAGGCAGGTTCTCTCTTTGACTCGTACTACGAGTTCGACTCGCATGGCGAAGCGTGCTGGTTCAACGAGGACAGGCAGAGGGAAGACTCCAGTCGCATGCTCGCCTTGGTGTCAGGGCTCAACGCCCGCCTTGCCGAGATCAATGACGGCTCGTTTACTGTCGAGGACCTCGAGACGCCTTTCCTCTCCAGCCTGTAGGCGGTGTTTCCAATTGGTGGAGGTCTCGTGCGCCGTGACGCGTGCGAGGCCTCCTCATGCAGCTTGCAAGCCATCTGGACAAGAAAGAATGACTGTATTTCGTGAGTATCAAATGAGTACCAACGGAGACGAAACGTCGTGCTCGTTGGCGTATGAGGTAGACGCAAGTACACCACAACGCATCCGGACACATCTCATCCACGTCTACACTCATAGAGTGAGAATAAAATTCGGGACAAGACGGTGTATCGCACTCCACCCCGAAACACGACAAAACAGCAGGTCAGAATTGGTGCGTTCGAGAAATCGGCGCACCACTTTTCTACACTAGAAAACGCTCCTTTCCGGATTATTTGTAGCGGAATTTGTGGCACCCCAGGAGCACCCACAGATCCCGAGGAACCACCCGACCTGCTCGCCAAACCACCGCAGCCTCGGCCTCATGACATCATCTCGTTCATGCGCCGCTGCACGGCCGAGTAGTTTGCCCCGAGCCGCCTCTTCCTCTCGTCGCCGTTGCCGAACTCGCCCGCGATCACTCGGCGGGCCAGCGCGTCGACGTCCACGGCCCCGTAGCCCAGGATCCGGTTCACCTCGGCCTTGACCTCGCCGTAGCGGTCGCCCAGCGCCGCGCGCCTTGCGTCGCCATTGCCGAACTCGCCGGCGATGACCCTCTCCGCAAGCTCTGACGCGTCGCCGGAGGGCGCACCAGAGCCGGAACCACCCGGCGCGCCGCCCTTGTCGGCCTTGCCGTTGTAGTGCAAGACGCCGTCCCAGCTGCCACGGTAGTAGTCCTGGATGCGGCTCTCGCGCCCGGTCTGGTCGCCCGGCTTTGGGGGAAGAGCCTTGTAAGAGCGCGGGCTCAACGCCCGCGCCTGCTCGCTACAAACGCCACACTGTGGCGTTTGCTTAACGCTCGCAGCGTCGATGCCGCCGGTCTCCGAGCCGGTGAAGTGGCCGATCTTGCCGCCGCCAAGGCACATCGCCGTGTGGTTAGCCGGTCCTCTCGTAGTTCGGGTACTGCGTCACCCACAGGGGATACGTCTTGGCCACGGATGTCCAGTCATAAGAGAAGAGCACGCTCTTGCTCGTGTAGATGCCGGGAGTGACGCCCGTCTTCGCCTTCACCCTGTCGAGCTACGCCTTCGCCCAGGCCACGCCCAGGTTCAGCGCGTCCGCCTCCCAGTCCAGGAACGGGATCGCCTTGCCGACGTACGGCTTGAAGGCGTTGATGAAGTGGTCAGCCTCGGTCTCAGCCGAGCCCTCGTAGCCGCGGTCCCGCGCGTAGTGGTAGCAGCCGAGCAGCTTGCCGGCCGCTAGGGTGTCGTTCGCGTGCCGCTCGAAGCACTCGTTCTTGTATCCGGCGCCTCCGGTCGCCTTCACGATGACGAAGTCGCAGCCGACCATGTTCGAGACGATGAGGTCGTCCTGCCAGGAGCTCCGTCCCAGCAGAAAACAAATCCCAGCCAAGCTGGGATTTGTTTCTAGGCTGGATGAGTCGGGGAACGTATCTACGACTCATCCAGCCAGGTTTTCTTCGCTGAGAGGGCGGAGTTTCCTACCGGTGGGGTTTCCTTCCTGGATACAAATCCCAAAGGATAGGTACCTTGTTGCACAGGCTTCTTACAGCTCGTACGTTCCGTACCCGGCGATTGCCTTATCGATCGACGCCTCGCCGTTCGCAACCTGGAAAGCCGCGACGCGGTATTGGATGGTGACGCCATCTGTCAGTCCGACTTCATGGGTCGAAATGACACGGCTTGGGTCAATCTTGCTGAACGGAGCGTACGCACCATCGAAGGAAAGGTCGGACGTCACCGTGAGCAGGCGCTTCGCGCGCGCGATGTCGTTAAGTTCCTGCTGGTTCACCAGGAAGCGCATGAACTCGTTCGCCATGTCGAGGTTTTCGCCTTCCTTGTTAACCGCAAACTGCACCGAAGGCTTGTCGAGAAGGCTGGCGCCCTCATCGGAGAGAGTAAACGGATAGAGGGCGTACGAGAACGGATGGGCGGAAAATGCTTCGGACTGGCTTTCGCGCTTTGCCGTGCCTGACGCCGTATCGCCCGAGCACAGTGCCATGGGGATATCGCCTTCGAAGAACCGCAGAATCAGCGCGTTGTAGCCGTCTTCAAGTTCGTTGCAGACATCGAGGTTGAAGCACCCATGTTCCATCATGACGTTAACCTTCTCGAGGACTGGCCTCATGTATTCGCCAGCCGAGGGATCGAGCGAGTTAAGTTTCTCGACCATCTCGGGGTTCTTGGCGGCATCGCCATACATGAGCTCGCCAACGAGGTGTCCGTACGCAGACGCAACATTGTAGGTCAAAATGGGAGTGGGATACCCCGCCTTGTTGAACGCATCGCATGCAGCCAGCAGCTCCTCGTAGTTTGTCGGAACGCTGATCTTCTCCTTTTCGAAGAGGTCCTCGTTCACAAGGATGCCGGAAGTGCTGGAGAATATGGGGGCCATGGGGCACGCCCCCGCATCGTCTTTGCACAGCAAGCTCGGGCGCACGCACGACAAGTCGATGCCAAGCGCCGAATCGGAGAGGTCCTCGGCGTGCTCGAACACCGGCTTGTAGCTGCCGGAATCCATCATGTAGTCGAACGCGAAATAGATGTCAGGCGCATCTTCGGAGTTCAAGGCCGTAGAAACGACGTTGTTGTAGTCGTCAAGCTTGGTGTAGCTCAGCTCGACGTCGGGATAGTACTCGTTGAACTTATCGAATTCAGCTTCAAGCGCCTCAAAGTTATCGTAGCTGCCAGCTACGGAAAGGGAGCATTTCGTGGCGGTATCGAGCGAGGGGGTAAAGCCCTCCTGCTCGCCCGCCTGCCCCGATGGCACCGCAGACCCGGAAGAACCCGACGATGCGGCGCAGGCCGCCAACGCGACCGAGACGAGCGCAATAGATAAAACGACCAGGCAACGCACCACAGACTTTCTCATAACTTGCCCTCCTTCACCCTTCTAATCTCTTTCAAAACGATCTTGATATCAATCGGCTTAGCGATATGACCGTTCATGCCAGCATCCATGCATTTTGCAACGTCTTCGGAAAACGCATCTGCCGTCATTGCGATAATCGGAATTGTCGACGGCCACTCGCCAGGCAGAGCGCGGATGGCTTTCGTGGCCTCGATACCGTTCATGATGGGCATTTGCACGTCCATGAACACGAGGTCGTAATCTCCTGGCTGCGATGACGCAAGCATATCGACCGCAATCTGGCCGTTTTCGGCGCGCACTGACCCGATGCCGTGCATGTCGAGCAACATGTTGAGAATCTCCCAGTTGATGTCGTTGTCCTCGGCGGCGAGCACGCGCATACCCGCAATGTCGGAATGGTCGTCCTCGTTGGCATCCGTCGCTTCCGTCAAATTCAGAAGCTCGTTGATCGCACGATAGAGCGTGGACTTAAACAGCGGCTTGGATATGAACCCGTCGGCGCCGGCCTCTTTCGCGCTTTCCTCGATGTCGGACCAATCGTATGCCGAGACAAGGATAATCGGCACCTGCTCCCCGACCAGGGCGCGCATGCGGCGCACGACCTCGATACCATCCATGTCGGGCATCTTCCAATCCACGATGATGACGCCATAGTCATCGTGCAGGCTGTGTCGCGCCCCCACCATCTCGAGCGCCTGCGCGCCCGAAGAAGCCACCTCAACGCGCGCGTCGAGCGAGTTGAACGTGTACTGGGCGGTCTGGAGGAAGACCTCGTCATCGTCGACGAGCAGCGCATCGACGGATTCCAGGGTCATATCCTCGGGCTCGCGCTCCGCAATGAGCAGGTCGAGCGTGACGGTAAATGTCGTCCCCTCGCCCAGCTTGCTCTGGCATTCGATCGTACCTCCCATGAGGTCGATCATCTGCTTGGTGATAGCCAGGCCGAGTCCCGTGCCCTGGACCTTGTTCACGCGGCTGTCGGTTTGGCGCGAGAACGACTCGTACATGTGCTCCATGAACTCCTCGCTCATGCCCATGCCCGTGTCGGCTACGCGGTAGACCAGGCGCACCATGCCGGGCGTCTCGCTCTCCAGCTCCTGCAAGTCGACCACGACGCTACCGAAAGGCTCGGTGTACTTGAGGGCGTTCGACAAGATGTTGATGAACACCTGGTTGATGCGCAGCTGATCGGCGTACAGGTACTCGTGTTCCACGGCGTTGGCATGGAACTGGAAGGCGATATTCTTCTCCTTCACCATGGGCTGCGAAATGTTGACGAGGTTCTCGGTTACCTCCACGATCGAGAAGGTTACCGGCGTGAGGGTGAGCTTGCCGCTTTCCACCTTGGAAATATCCAGGATGTCGTTGATAAGCGTGAGCAAGTGGTTGCTCGCAAGCCCAATCTTATGCAAGCTGTCCTTGACAATGGCCGGATCGTCGACGTTGCGTTGAGCGATGGTCGTCAACCCCAGAATCGCGTTCATGGGCGTGCGGATATCGTGGGACATGGCTGAGAGGAAGTCGCTCTTCGCGCGATTCGCCGCCTCGGCTTCCTTCGCGGCCTCATCCAGGCGCGCGTTGAACCAATTCATGAAGGCCATGTCGAAGATGAGCAGGAACAGAAGGGCGCAAGCAACCCCGCCGATCAAGAACCAGTCGACGTTGCTTCGATTCAAGCTGCTCGATTGGATGTAGTTCAGGATTGTCCAGCCTTGGTTCGCGCTGATCGGCACATACGCTATCAGGCATTCCTCACCGCGCGAGTTGTCCATGAAAAACGACCCACTCTGCGTTGTAAGACGCTCTTTTAGCTCTTCGACCCCAGCTGCATCAATCTGGTTGTACGACTTGTAGAACTCGACGAAGTTGCTGTTCTTGTAATCGTGGCCTTTGATGATGTAGTTGCTGTCGCTGTCGACGAGCGAGACTTCAGCGTCTTCGTACCGGTCGCTGGGAAACACCCATTTTTCCTGGAGTTTCTCCAAGGGGATAACGCGCAAAAGGATCGCCTCGCGCTGCTTCGACCTGTCACTGGAATCCACAAGCGAGATCTTGTTGCAAAACGCCAGCGATTGAACACCGGTCATAGGGTTTGTGTAGGATCGTGAGACGTTGATAGCACCATCTTGCTCGTCCAGCTTGTCAAGCCTTATGGGAAGGCCGATCGCCTTGTACGACACGGCGTAGTCATCTTCCGCGCCCGTCTTGGGGCGCGTCGAGAGCCCCTCGAGCGATCCGTCGTCTGTGAAAACGATGTGTGCAGCGTTTTCGGTCGACACATGGGAAGCCCTGACGAACGATGCCGCCTCGTCAATGGTCATAGGCTCGCTGTTGATGTAACGCGCCCAAACGTTGCAGATATTCTGCTCGCCCTCGAGGTAATTTGCCGTCACCTGCTCCATGGTGACGGTCGCCGTCTCGAACTGGGCCACCTCATCGTTAATCGACTCGCTAGCTGCCCGCTGCACGTGCAGCAAAACGAAGCCTATGATGCCGAGCATGACAGCTACGTTCACCAGAATTATCAGATATCGTTTGTTCCCCGTTTGCATCCCGAGCCTTTTCCGCTTCGTATGCAAGCATTATCCCATGGTTTACCCATTGTTGAAGCGGAAATCACCCTCTGCTTACCAACCGCAAACACACATCAAGCTAGGACTGGAACTGGGGCGGGCATCCTGAACGAGTGGGACGGGCTTCTTGGAAGAAAATCCCAGTTGAAAAACGTCCCCAACCCTCTGTTTGTGCCAAAGTGCTTGGTTATCTGGCACGAGCGGCGGGTTGGGGACGGATGAGCCGGAGATGCGTCCTCCGGCCCGGCAACGGCAACGGCAACCGGGGCGGAAGCATCGCCTCCGCCCCGGTCCCGCGCAGTATGCGGCGCCGCGCGCCGCGGCCTTGAGGCCGCGCGCTACTTCACGGTCACCTTGACCCTCTTGGCTACGCCGTTCTGGGCATAGGCGTAAACGTAGCAGCTGCCCTTGGCCTTGGCCCTGATCACGCCCCTGGCCGACACGGTCGCGACCTTGGGATTGGTGGACTCGTAGCGCATCTTCACGATCCCCTTCAAGCTGGCGCCCTTGGCACCCTTAGCCTTGGAGGAGAGCTTGAGCGGCCCAAGCCCCGTCATCACGGACAACTGCGGCACCCGCGTCCTGCCCACGAGCCTCAGCCGGTGGTGGACCGAGGACCGCCCCAAGTACGGGCTCGACGGATGGTGTCTGCACGAGTTCCGCCATACGTATCTCACCCTGCTCGCCATCCAGGGCGTGCACCCCAAGGTGATGCAGGAGCTCGCCGGGCACTACAGCTCCCAGATCTCCATGGACATCTACACGCACGTGAACATGGACTCGAAGAGGCAGGCCGTCGATATCGTGTCGGCCGTCTTCTAGCCGGTGCTTGTGGCGGGGTTCGGCGCCCGCTACAAGCGCGGGGACGATTTGTAGCAGTTTTGTAGCAGCCGAGGCACCGACGAGAAAGGAGCCGTTTTCTTACCCCCTCTGACCTGCGGTAATGTGAGCGCGATAATTTCCCCTAACCAGATGTAACTACCGAGTGGGAATAACTCAGCACATTATCGTGAGGTTTCTCTGACGGCGCATCCGGTGGGCTTTGGTCCACCCGGTGCGCCGTCTTGCGTTTGTGAGCCTGCGAGCCAGTCGAGAGGTTGCTGGCCCACTTTGCTCTGCGAAGTCAATTAAAGGCCAGTTAAGGCACATTGCGGTTTGGGGGTAGCCCCCAAACCGCACGGGCGAGGCCCGCGACGCGTTCGAACAAGCATCAGGTGGCAACGCCGCCGTGCGCCGCCAAGCTTCTTGAACATGCAGGAATAGCCAAACCGCAGCGCAATTGGCCATTGCGTGACACGAGCCATTTGAGTCCGTACGATATCCGTGAGGCTTGAAGGAAAGGATGAACCTATGAGCATCGACGAGACGATGCAGGGCGCGCAAGAGCGCGGGGCTCACACAGGAACAGCTCGCGGCCAGGGTGTACGTGACGCGGCAGGCGGTGAGCCGCTGGGAGATTGGCGAGAGCGAGCCGGGGATTGACATGCGAAAGCTGTTGGCAAGCGTGCTGGGCGTGCCCGTGGCAACCCTTCTCGACCTGCCAGACGTCCCCGCCTGCCAGTGCTGCGGGACCCCTTTTGATGTGCCAGACATGCGGTACGGGACCAACGCCGATGGCACGGAGAACACCGACTACTGCGCCTGGTGCTACCGCGATGGGGAGTTCACTAGCCAGGGGCTTGACGAGATCATCGAGCGCAACGTGCCCTACCTCATGGAGGCCACCGGCTACACGGCCGAGGAGGCTGTGTCGTTCCTCGGTGCGGTCCTGCTCACGCTCAATGCTGTTCATTGCGGCCGTCGGCGATGATTTTGTCCGCATACAGCGGCTCTACCCCGAGCAGGAGGCTCGCGCCGAGTTCTGGTTGCAGGGGCCGTGCAAGGTATACGCGTATGGGAACGAATGCGGCCTGGTGGAGCTCTGACCTGCAGGAAGTCGGTAGCGGCGCCAAGAGTACGCCCCGCTCCGTTGTCCTTTGCCTCTCCCTGGTCAGAGGTCCAAATGCTGCACCAAAGAGAGAAAAGTCAGACAAAAGTTAGCCTAATATAACTTATAGTGGTTAATGCAATTAACTGTAGAATTCCGTGCGCACGGGTAGCAAATGGAGATGGCGGCTTGCCACGAGACAAGGCTTATACAAAGAAGGCGATAGCCAGATGCCTGGAAGAGGAGTTTCTGGCGCATGGCTACGAGAAGGCCTCGCTCAATAGGGTGTCGGCCAAGGTTGGCATCACCACGGCGGCGCTGTACAAGCACTTCAAAAACAAGCAGGACATGTTCCATTACCTCGTTGCGGACACCTTGGATGCATTCCATGACCTTACAAATGGCGGGTTAGACCAGTTGACTGCGGATAGTGCCTACAACCCTTTTGCTGATGATTGGGCGGTTACCTGGATTGACTTCATCTACGAGCATTTCAGGGGCATGAAGCTTCTCATCTGCTGTTCGAAGGGATCGGACCTCGAGTCCTTTGAGGAAGATGTCATACAGATGGAGGCCAAATCCAACAGGGCCTACGCTGAAGCACTTCGCGCCTCCGGCCGGCTGACGAGGGTACTGCCAGACATGCAGTGGCACATGTTGGCTACGGCATACGTGCGACTGCTGTTCGAGACCGTGAGGCATGACATGACGAGAGACGAAGCGCTCACGCACGCACGATTTGTGAGCGAGCTGCTCTACCCGGGATGGGAAAAGATCCTCGGGTTGAGGGGTTGAAAGGAATGGCAACAAGGAACCCGCGCAAGCGGGTTCTCGTCGTTTATGGGGTCAGTTAACCCCAGCGGAAACCATTAACCAAAGGAGGAACAAGATGAGCAAATGGGATTCCAAGAACCTGGTGCGGGAGCTTCTGTACATGGTCGCGTACGCGGTGGGGACGGTCATCGTGTGCGTGCTGGGCTCCGTGCACCCGATCATGTTCGTCTGCTATCAGGTGACGGCCGGCATCCTGCTCTCCGGGGTCGCCATCAAGGCCTTCAACCAGGTTCGCGCTCCAGGCGTTGCCGCGTGCCTTGCGCTGGCGATCGTCATCGTCTTTATCCTGATCCAAGACGTGAGCGTGTGGCATGTGACCCCTCTGGTTGT
Organism: Atopobiaceae bacterium; assembly: GCA_017460265.1. Classification (GTDB taxonomy): domain Bacteria; phylum Actinomycetota; class Coriobacteriia; order Coriobacteriales; family Atopobiaceae; genus UBA1367. The sequence continues at coordinate 8,840 of JAFUBJ010000164.1, forward strand.
CATGGCAATTCTCGCCGAGGTGGTGAGAGCCATCAGGGGATACGACAAGGCTGGAGACATCGTGGCCGCGGCCATCATGACCTTCTCGACCTTCGGGTTCTACGGGCAGATCTGGTTCAACCGGGCCTTTACCTACGAGAGCGCCGTGGCGGAGATGCCCGCCGGCTATGCGGACGCCCTGATGACGGCAAGCCCCGCTTGGGCGCTTCCTATTGCGATCGTTGTGGGTGTGTGCCTGTCCGTGCTGGTATCCAACCTGACAATCAGGCTCTTCAAGCTGGAGTGGAAGTAGCGGCTACGACACCGCGACGCGTTCGAACGAGCGTGCTCTTCGACAAATAAAGCGCCCTTTGGTTGGAAATGCACCGTCCTTGCATGTCAGTGTCTTCTGCCAAAAACTCAGTTCCTTCCTGCCGAAACAAGATAGTATGAAATGTATAACAAGTAATACTCAAAGGAGGTTACCATGGCAATGCCCGAGGGCAAGGGGGCATGGACGGCGACGGTGGGAGCCAAGGGACAGGTCGTCATCCCCAAGGAGGCGCGCGACATGTTCGGCATCAAGCCGGGCGACACGCTCGTCATCCTGGGGGACGTCGAGCGCGGACTCGCCATCCCGCCCAAGGAGCAGTTCGCTGAGTGGATCAGCGCAGTGTTTGAGGGAAGCCAACAATGAGGGTGCTCTGGTTCTGCATCCCCGCATACGGCCACACCAACCCCACCATCGAGGTCGTGCGCGAGCTCACGAGCCGCGGCCACGAGGTGCGCTACTACTCGTTTGAGGAGTTCCGGGCAATGATCGAGGGTACGGGCGCGCAGTTCGTTGCCTGCGACTCCTACCTGCCGCCCATTGACGCGCATGTCGAGCGGAGGCTCCGCAAGGTGTCCACCACCGAGATGAGCGTGCAGTCGTTCCGCACGGTCGCCAACCTCGACCCGCTCGTCTCGGCCGACGTCGCGTCCTGGTGCCCCGACGTGGTCGTGACCGACTCGGCGTGCTTCTGGGGCAAGCTGGCCGCGGCCAAGCACGGCCTGCCCTGGGTGTGCTCCACCACGACGTTCGCGTTCAACGAGCATTCTTCCAAGTACATGAGTCACAGCGTCGCGGAGCTGGCGGACATCATCTTTGGCCTGCCGCGCCTCAACCGTGAGATCCGCAGGCTACGGCCCCTGGGCTACCACGTGAAGAGTGCCCTCGACATCGTGCAGAACAAGCCCGACGACAACACCATCGTCTACACATCGCGGACGTTCCAGCCATGCTCCGAGACCTTCAACGAAAAGCACTACCGCTTCGTGGGCCCTTCGGTGCGAGACGTCGCTCCGAAGGAGAAGGATGGCCGGTCGCTCGTGTACGCCTCGCTCGGCACGGTGATCAATGACCGCCCGGGCTTCTACCGAACGCTCATCGACGCGCTGCGTGACGCTGACATTGACCTCCTCATCTCGTGCGGCAAGGCGTTTGACCCCACGCAGCTGGGCGAACTGCCCGGCAATGTGCGCGTTGAGCAGTACGTGGACCAGATGGAGGTGCTCTCGCGCGCGAGTTTGTTCGTCACCCACTGCGGCATGAATAGCGCGTCGGAAGGCATGTGGATGGGCGTGCCAGAGCTGCTCTTTCCCCTGACGGGCGAGCAGCGCGCCGTGGCGAGGCGCGTTGCGGAGGTCGGCGCTGGCGCGGTGCTTGAGGAGCGCGTGGCAAGAGACGCCGCGGCGCTGCGCGAGGAGATAGTTGGCGCCCTGGAGGACGAGCGGCTACGAGAGGGAGCCGCTCGCATGCGTGATGACCTGCGCTCCTGTGCGGGGCCAGCCGGCGCCGCGGACTTCATCGAGCAGGTGGCGCGCTGCCATATTGAGGGTTAGGCCATTGGGGCGCATCATGGCGTATTGCCACCTCGGCCGATTTGCGGCATGCTATCCGTCTTCGTGCAACAAAGTCGCGCGCGGTGTTTGGAAACGGCACGCTATTTGTTATCGTGCAACGCCTTTACTGGACCCATGGCGACCGGATCGTAAAGAGGCGTTGCAGGAAAACAAATAGCGTGCCGAAACAGCCTTGGCAAGGACTTTCTGTTGCACGAAGCCAAATAGCATGCCGAAAAACAAGATTGCGTCGACTATCGCCCTATTATGCTAACCTAATATTGCACAAGTGGAATATTAGGAGAAGCATATGCTAAGACACGGCATCCTTGGCCTCATCAGCAATGGTGACAAAACCGGCTACGAGATCATGACGGTGTTCAGGGACTCCCTGAGGTACTTCTGGACGGCGCAGACCAGCCAAATCTACCGTGAGCTACAGAAGATGGAAAAAGCGGGTTGGGTCAGCCAGACGCATGTCCCGCAGGTAGGTAAGCCAGACAAGAACGTCTTTTCCATAACTCCGGCAGGTCGTGACGAGCTGCTTCGCTGGCTTCGAGACGACGGCATTCCTCTGCGCTTCAACAACCCACTCATGATGATAGCCTTTTTCATGGGAGAGCGTCCCGTTGAGGAGGGCATTGACTTCGTCCAGTCGGTTCGAGACGCGCTGGTCTTTCCCGACGAGGGCAAGGAGGCATCGGCCAACGCCGACATGTACCAGCAGGCCCTGCGCAATCCCGAGAAAGCGATCTACTGGAAGTTCACCATTGAGTATGGCCGCAGGTTCGAGGCCATGCAGCGCGAATGGTGTGAGTGCTGCATCAACGAGCTCGAAAGACTCAAAGGCTTGAAGGATCTTCAAAGGCAAAGCGGTGCATCTGAGGCAAGCGAGAAGGGGGACTGGCCATGAAAGTGATAGTGCATGACCTGGATGACGAACACGCTGAGTTGATTCAAGGCAAATGTGACTATGCATTGACAGCAGATGGTAAATACGCTCCCTGCCAAGGCTGCTTTGGATGTTGGACCAAGCATCCAGCGGAGTGCTTCATGAAGGACAAGCTGCAGCGGGTTTGCCGTGTAATCGGTCAGGCTGACGAGGTGGTGATCGTTACAAAGAACCTGTATGGAGAATACAGCGCAGCGGTCAAGAACGTGTTGGACCGCTCGATTGGAACCTCCACTCCCTTCAGCACCTATCGCGGCGGTCAGATACACCATACGCTGCGTTATGGCCAGCACGACCTGTGGAAGGTGATTGTCTACGGCGATGTCACCGAGGC